>JAZRIJ010000033.1:0-11006 GCA_045645205.1 Eubacteriales bacterium | reverse complement strand
GGCCGTCATGAAGTATAAACGAAGGTTTACCTTTATTTCTTTCCAACATAGCATTGTATACGCCCATTACTTCCCATTTTTCAAGTAACTGGGGTTCCTTTTGGGGTAAATTTGCTTTCATAGAAAAATCGGTTGAAGGCAAATTAAGTGTTTGTTTGAAATCGGTAGCCATATCTGTTTTTATAAACTCCTTTATTAAATGTCATATATATTTGATCTAACAGCAAATATCATTTCTTAAATTTTTTCTTTATTATCTCACCGTAATTATCCGGTGTTTTATAAGCCTTATTAAATTCATCGCTTCGTGGTGAATTGTTGCTTCCTCCTGCATTTAAATCTACAGCATCTGCAATACCAAGTTGTTTTAGCATCTCTCCATACTCTTTTTCAGCTTCAGCCTCCTGCGATAAAATCTCTTTTTTATCACCAGAAACATTTTTTTCTTCTTCAGACTCATCTAAAAAACGCTTATTAAGCTCTTTTATTGTGTCTTTAACATTTGTAGCTCTTAATACAGGCTCTTGGGTAACGAGAGTAGCCTCAACAAAAGAACCGTCTGTGGAATTGTCAGACTGGGATTTCTCAACTTCCCCATATTTTGTCATTTCAAGTATCTCTTGCTTAATATTTTGCACTACAGCAGATGTATAGTTTTCATCAGACAAAGCATATTTAATTATCTCATCTTCATCAAGAAGGTCTATACCCTCTATAAAAGAAATGTGAGAATTGTATGTCTTAAACAACTTTTCTTTAAATTCAGCAATAGCTGTGTTAAGACCGACAAGAATAACTCTCTCTTCCTGGATCTTCTTACGAAAATCCGAAAGAATCCTATCACAGCTCTTTCGAGCAGTGTTGATGATAATATCAGCCCTATCATTTGCCTCTGTCATGATCTTCGCGCTTGCTCTCTGCGCATTGACCATAGCACTTCTGATTGACTCTTCTTCGCTCTTTATTTCATCAAGCTTTGCATACGCTGTCTTCAGCTTTCTTTCAAGCTCATCATTTTCTCTGTAAAGCTCTGTATATTTCTCAATAATAAAACTTATATGTTCATCAACTTCTGCAGTATTATAGCCACGCATAACCTTTGAAAACTCTTTGTTTTTTAATTCGTATGGGGGAAGCATAATTTACACCTCTACTCTAATATTATAGAAACATCAGTAGAACACTTAACAGAATACAAGAAAAAAACAATGATAAATCAAGAGGAAAGTCTCTCAGTGGACGAATTCTGTTAATCACAGTGTTCCTGATAAAAGAAACCAACGGCTCTGTAATCGAATATATAAAATCTCCGAGAGCACCGTCTCCGCTCCCGGGAAACCAAGACATAATTGCCCTAATCAATAAGCATATGTCATAGGCATATATTAAACAGCGAACAATTGCCGCAAATAACATTAATAACTGATCCAAAACCTAAAACACTCCGTATCAGAAAAACAAAATACACTATAAAACAACTTTATCTACCCGACCGTACACTTAATAAAAGGCGGTCGGGTAGAATGATATTCATTATAAAATTTTCAGCAAAGCAATAATTAAAGATTATCGTAGATATCGCCGCTCTGAGCCTTCTGCTGTATTTTCTGGTTTTCCTGTACATCATGCGATACATCAACATTGCAAGGAGTTATAACAAAAGTATTGTTTGCAACTCTCTTAAGATTGCCACTTATAGAATAAGCAACACCACTCAGGAAGTCAATAATTCTTCTGCTTGTTTCCTTGTTTGTAGCTTCAAGGTTGAGAACTACCGTGCGCTTGTTAAGAAGATGGTCAGCAATCTGAGAAACACTTTCAAAGCGGTCAGGGCGAATAACCTTAAGTTCCAAAGCATTACCGTTGAGGCTCATGCCCGCGCCGCCTGCTGACTGAAATGACTGAGATTGATATGACGAGTCACTGTAAGTGTTCTGTCCGTCCTCTTCTTCGTCTATAAAATCATAGTCATCATCATAGTTATCGTTGATGCTGTCGGGGTTTACAAATCCCTTAATTTTGTCAAATACGTTTGCCATTTTTACCCTCCAAAAAATTTATATATTTTTTAATTATAACGTGAGCCAAAAATCGCCGAACCAATTCTAACTATATCGCTCCCCTCTTCAATGGCAACGGTGTAGCTGTCGGTCATTCCCATAGATAAAAACTCCACATCTATATTATGAGGTTTATTTTGCAAATTGTCAATAAAAATCGAATAAGTTTCTTTAAAATATTTTCTATATTCTTCTTTTTCGGCACAAACAGGAGCTATTGTCATAAATCCTTTAACACGAATGTTGTCAAATTCCGTCAAACTGTTTATAAATTCAGGAACATCTTCGGGAAATATACCTGACTTATTCTCTTCTCTGCCACTGTTTATTTCAACCAAAACATCGATGACTCTTCCAATTTTTTTGGCTCTTGAGTCAATTTCTTTTGCAAGCTTAAGGCTGTCAAGAGAATGAATCATATCAACTTTATCAATTATATACTTGACTTTGTTGGTTTGCAGCTTTCCGATAAAATGAAGTTTAATACCATTCAAATCAAGTTTGTTATATTTCTCGAGAAGCTCCTGGACCTTGTTTTCGCCAATATCCGTAATTCCCAGTTCCTGTGTAACATAATTTATCACATCAGCATGAACGGTCTTGGTTGCAGCAAGCAGAGTAATATTTTTTTCTATTCCGTTATTTGTTTTTAATTCTGCAATTTTTGATTTAACCGACTCAACATTATTCTTGAGCATTTCTTTTGTTTTATTGTTCAATTCCTGTACTGTCATGAAGCCCCCCCGGCATTACTGATTATTTTTCCGTCATATAAATTCTTTCCGGCTGTAATGATCATATCGTAAAGTCCAAGCTTTTTATAGTAAAATTCATCATCAAGGTATGTCGGTTGTTCCTTTACAATAAAGAAGCCATCCTGCTCAGCAAGAACCGATATTTCTTTAAAAACAACTGTATTACCGCTTAAAATGTAAACGCCCTCCACGCCTTCCACAACACGAACAGCGTTGGCAGGAACCTTGTATCCAGTGTAGCTTTCTTCGACTATTTGTATATTCTGTTTCCTCAAGTAATTAAAGTTTTCAGGCATGAAATTTGTCTTAAATATTAATATGACTCTATCGCTACCGTTTTCTCTAATAATTCTATGTACATTCATCGCCACCGAAACATCCGAATTATACGGAAATAAAATGCTATATGAATTCCCTTCAGTAAAACTTTTCAACTGTTCTTTACTTATTTCGGACATAATATACCACTCAGTAGAATTAACAATTTTTCCGACAGTAAGTGTACCCGAAAGATCTTTTGGTTCGGAATTAACAATTCTGTCATATGACTCGATTGTCATAGAATCAATTCCCGAAACATCAAAAATCCCCTCATACCCATCAACATCGGAATAAAAATATCCAGAGCGTGATACGGTTATATTTTCTTCAAGATTTATAAGCTGTCCGGTTAATGCATCTCGCTCATCCTTAAGTGCAGTTATTTGGTCATCATATCCCGAAATATTTTGAGTCAACACCTGCCTCTTATTGAGAAAAGTAAGAAGCTCGTCCTTTCTGTATAAGGCATATTCAAAATCACCGTCTTCTATTTTATCACGGAGCAAATAAAAGAGCTCATTTATCTTAGAATCTATCAAAATAGAATCACTTTTAGTGGTATTTTTGGAAACCCCACTGTTTTCAAGCACATCAACCCTCTTGTCTATAGCAAGTATACGGTCTGCAACCTCTTCGGCGCCCACACCGGAATAAATATTTGCAACAACAGCACCGGAACTAACTTTTTCTCCATCATCGAAAAGATAATTGACCCCCCCCTCTTGACTTGCCAACAAAACAGTTTCATCTCTTAAGACGTACGCCTCAAGTACAATACTGTTTGCCTTTGTAGCAATAACAGCAGGGGTTGTTTCAATATCCTTGTCCATACCGGCAAATAAATGATACAGTATATAAAAAATCAAAAGAACAGAAAGAGCCGCACTAAAAAAATATACACCCACATTTTTGATATACTTTTTATTTATGTAGGACACCCTCTTTCTGCATTTTTATACATTAATCTAAAATATTATATCACAACTTTTCAAAAAAATCAATCTGTTAGTATATTTTTAGCAATATTTACAATATCGTCAAATTTTTCATACTCGTCTACAAATATTCTGTGACAGTTTTGGTGCCTTCTGAACCACGTCATCTGTCTTTTGGCGTAATGTCTTGTTCCCTTCTTTATCTTTTCCACAGCTTCTTCGAGGGAACAAAAACCGTTAAAATACTCAATCAACTCTTTATATCCAATTCCTTGTAATGCAGTATCCGATAAAGCAACTGAATCATCCTCAATCAAAGACTTAACTTCATCTAAAAGACCGATTTCAAGCATAAAATCCACCCTTTTATTTATTCTCTCGTACAGCTTTTCCCTGTCCTTAAAATCAAGACAAATAATTAAAGTATCATACGGACTTTCTTGCTTTTTTGATTCCCTGTCCCAGTATGATTTAGTCTTTCCTGTAACATGATAAATCTCAAGGGCTCTGATAATTCTTTTTTTGTTATTCGGATGTATTTGATCAGCAGCTTCGGGGTCTATCTCCTTAAGCATTTGAACGACTGCTCCCACCCCGCAAGAATCAATCATTTCCTGTAATTGTTTTCTGTATGCTTCATCCCTCCCCGCATCAGAAAAAGAGGTGTTGCATAAAACATGCTCAATATATAATCCCGTGCCTCCGCAAAAAATAGGAAGACAACCTCTTTTTGAAACATCTTCAATTTTTTGTTTTGCAAGAACGGCATAATCAGCACACGAAAAATCAATATTAGGGTCAACTATATCAATTAAATGATGATGTACAGATGCCATCTCTTCCTTTGTGGGTTTTGCCGTTCCTATATCCATTCTTTTGTAAATTTGCATTGAGTCGCAGGAAATTATCTCTCCCTTAAAAAGCTTTGCAAGTTCAATGGCAAGCGCTGTTTTTCCTGACGCTGTAGGTCCTACTACAGCCACAACTTTTGTCTTCATAAATAGAATCTATCCCTTCATCAATGTATCAACATACAATCGCCGAAGGAGAAAAACCTGTATTTTTCTTCGACAGCAGTTTTGTAAGTACTAAGTATCATTTCTCTTGTTGAAAATGCAGAAACAAGCATCATAAGCGTACTTTCGGGCAAGTGGAAATTTGTCAGCAATGCATCAACCGCCTTAAACTTATACCCCGGATAAATAAATATGCCCGTCTCTCCGGTCATAGCTTGAACATAACCGTCATCGTTGCTTACGCTTTCAAGTGTTCTGCAAGTTGTAGTACCGACCGCAAAAACCCTTCCCCCGTTTTTCCTGCATTCATTTATAATATCGGCGCTTTCCTGCGATACAGAGAAATACTCAGTGTGCATAACGTGGTCATTTATATTTTCAGTCTTAACGGGTCTGAATGTACCAAGTCCAACGTGAAGCATAACAGGCGCTATCTTTACTCCTTTGTTTTTCAAATTCTCAAACACCTCATCGGTAAAATGAAGCCCGGCTGTAGGGGCCGCTGATGAACCGTCATGCTTTGCATAAACTGTTTGATATCGAGACTTGTCCTCAAGCTTTTCTTTTATATAAGGCGGCAGAGGCATACTTCCTATCTCATCAAAAAGACTCATAAGGCTGTCATTTTTGTCATAAATAAATTTGACTATCCTATTTCCGCCCTCGATCACTTCTAAAACCTCAGCACAAAGCTTTCCTCCGCCGAATATAATAACAGTACCGGGCTTTGTTCTTCTGCCGGGGTAAGTCATTACCTCCCAAGTATCAAGCTCTCGGCTTTTCAGAAGCAAAACTTCTATATCAATACCGCTGTCGCTTTTCTTACCGATCATTCTGGCAGGAATTACCTTTGAATTGTTTATAACAATTACGTCACCTTTTCTAAAATACTCAACTATATCCTTAAATATACGATGCTCTGTATTGCCGCTTTTTTTGTCAAGAACTAACATTCTTGATGTATCACGCTGTTCCAGAGGCGTCTGCGCTATAAGTCCCTCGGGTAAGTCATACCAGAAATCATGCTTTGTAAGATTTGTATCAATGTGTTTATTTACTATCATTTTTCTGCTGATAATTCCTTTCTTTTAGGTTGTATTGATGATATATTGAAAAATCTATTGACAAACACGAAAATAGGTGTTATCATTATATTAGATAGAGGTGCGGTTTCAATGAATAAGTATGTAAAGGCTCCGCTTGCCGAAAAAACATACCTAAAGGTGAATCCGCCGAAGTTTATTGCACATTAGCGGTTGGTGCGATATGCTGGTTCGTCACTTAACAGGTGCCGGACTGTCATCAGAATACTGATGGAGAGCTATCATGTATATATTATTCATAATGTGACGCCATTGAATGCACATCGTTTATATTATATTACATGGTAAGCTGGTTTTCAACCGGTTTTTTATTTTTTTATCAAAAAAAGGAGAATTTACCATGAAAAAATTAATTTTTGAAGGTGCTGCTGTTGCAATTGTAACACCTTTTACCAACGGAAAAGTTGATTTCGATAACTTAGGAAAGCTTATTGATTATCAAATCAACAACAAAACCGATGCTATCGTTATCTGCGGTACAACGGGAGAAGCTTCAACCTTGACAGATGAAGAACACCGCGATTGTATTAGATACGCTGTAGAGAAAACAGCAGGCAGAGTTCCTGTTATCGCCGGCACCGGAAGCAATGACACCGATTATGCTATAGAATTATCTAAATACGCCTGCGACGTTGGCGTAGATGCACTTCTTCTTGTTACTCCATATTACAACAAAGCAACACAAAAAGGTCTTGTTCAGTCTTTTAAAGCTGTTGCCGATGTTGTTAATAAACCTATAATACTATATAATGTTCCATCAAGAACAGGGTGCAACATTTCTCTGCCTGCATACAAAGAGCTTGCAAAGCACGAAAATATCGTAGCTGTAAAAGAGGCATCGGGAGATATAAGTAAGATTGCTGAAATTGCTGCGGAATTAGGCGATAATCTTCCCATATACAGTGGTAATGACGATCAGATCGTCCCCATTCTTTCTTTGGGAGGTAAAGGTGTAATTTCAGTTCTCTCAAATGTAATGCCCAAAGAAACTCACGATATATGCGAGCTTTACTTCAAAGGACAGGTCAAGGAATCTGCCGCTTTGCAGCTTAAGCTCCTTGAGCTTATAAACTCGCTTTTCTGCGAAGTCAATCCTATTCCGGTTAAGACTGCTTGCTCTCTTATGGGTATGTGCTCAGAAGAAATGAGACTTCCTCTCTGCCCTATGGAAGAAAACACAAGAGCAAGACTTGTCGCAGCTTTAAAAGCTCACAACATAATTTAATTACATATTATATAACACAGCAAAGGATTGTAAAAAATGATAAACATACTTCTTACAGGCTGTAACGGCAGAATGGGGAACGCCGTTGCCGCATCCTGCGAAAACAATACCAATTGTAACATAGTCGCCGGAATAGATGTTATGGGAGGAAAAAATTGCTCCGACTTCCCTGTTTTTGTTTCAACAGATGAATTCAACGGCAAATGCGATGTTATTATTGATTTTTCACACCATACTGCAACAGAGGGTCTGATTAATTTTGCAGTAAAAAACAATCTGCCGATAGTTATCGCAACAACTGGACATACTCCCGAGGAAACAGAGGCAATAAAGGAAGCTGCCAAAAAAATACCTGTATTCTATTCGCGTAATATGTCATTAGGTATAAATCTGCTTATTGCTCTTGCAAAAAAAGCGTGTTTATCTTTGGGAAATGCCTTTGACATAGAAATAATTGAAAAACATCACAACCAAAAACTTGACGCTCCCAGTGGAACAGCATTGATGCTCGCTGATGCTTTGAAAGAAACGAGAGACATTGACACCAACTATGTCTACAACAGACAACCTCTTAACCAAAAAAGACAACAAGGCGAAATTGGCATTCATGCGGTTAGGGGTGGAACAATTGTTGGCGAACACGAGGTAATCTTTGCAGGCAAAGACGAAATTATTACCCTTTCACATTCTGCCGCTTCAAGAAACGTATTTGCAGAAGGAGCTGTACGAGCGGCTGAATTTATGGTTAACAAGCCTATTGGTCTCTATAATATGAATGATATTGTAAATTCAATTTTATAAAACAATTACAGTGTGTATAAACGCAAATGTTTGATACACACTGTATTTTTATTGATTATTTATAATAGCCTGTCAATATTATACTGCGAATTTAATACCAGCCAGTTTTGTGGAAACCACTGCATTAAATTCCAATAAGATGCACCATAAAGATCAAACAGCGGTATTAGATTCAGTTTTGCTTCTATACTTCTTGCATCATCAAACCATACAACATGTTGCACATCATCCCGTGTATAGTTAAAAAAAGGAGTCTGGGCTATTTCGTCATACATAATCGTTGAACCTGTTTCGATTGCAAGATCAACAGCCTCCACATTTGAAAGCTTTGTTGCTTTTGTCTTTCCTCTTTCATAAGGAAGAGGCCAATCATACGAATAATTTGGTACACCGAGAAATATTTTTGACGGATCAATAACACTTACACCGTAATTCACTACCCTTTCAACCTCATTTAACGGTGAAACAGCCATTGGGGGTCCGAAGGTATATCCCCATTCATATGTCATAAGTAAAACAAAATCACTGACAGCGCCTATACCGCCGTAATCGTGAGATTCGTAAAGTGAACCCGGCTGATCTCCCGAAGTCTTGGGGACAAGCGCCGTTATAAGTATATATCCATTTTCCGAAAGACTATCACCAAGCCGTCTTACAAAATCAGTATATAAATCGCGGTTGTCTGTATTCAAATATTCAAAGTCAACATCAAATCCGTAATAATTTTTTTCCTGCATTCTTGTTATTATGTTTTGTATCAGCACGTCCTGTGCCTGTCTGTTGTTTAAAAAAGCATTTCCAAGCTCACTGCTAAACACCCCTGCTTCTGTCAATGTTGACAAGTGCATTATAGGAGCAACACCATATTCTCTTGATAAAGATATAATTTCATCTTCACTTAATCCAAACTCTGTTATACCTCTGTCCACTAACTGTCCATCGGGGGTGAAGCCGTATGTAAACAATGTAAGATACGTTAAATAAGGCAATGTTTGAATTAGTATATCACGGTCAACAAACGGGTATATATATCCATTAACAGCAATAGTTCCCTTTTTTTCGGTGTTGTAGTTTATTATGATAGTTTGACCTTCAAATATTTCATATTTCCCCTTTAATTGCGGATTGTTTCGTTGTAACTGATTTATTGATACACCATAAGCGTTTGCAATACTCTCCAAAGTGTCTCCCGCCTGAACAGTATAAATTTCATTCGGATATAATATAACAATAGTCTGACCGACAGTTATATTTCCTGATTCGCCAAGCTCGTTTTGTGAAATTAACCTTGATAATGGAACACCGTACTCACGCGCAATCGACTCTAATGTATCCCCCGGCTGAACAACATATATAACCATAATTCTCCCTCTCATAAAGAAAAATACTATTATAATACTATTCAGCCAAAAAATAAAAGTGCATAAACCTTTTTCGGTTTACACACCTCAATATTTTATTCTGCCTTGTTTAAATATGCAATTTGTTCATCGCTTAATTTATCTATAGTTACGCCAAGTGATTTAAGTTTAAGTTCAGCGACTCGTTGGTCAATATCCTTTGGAACACTGTAAAGTTTGTGTTCAAGCTGTCCTTCTGACTTTATAAGGTATTCAAGACACTTTGCCTGAAGACTGAAGCTCATATCCATAATTTCAGCCGGATGTCCGTTTCCTGCGGCAAGATTTACAAGTCTACCCTCTGCCATAAGATTCAATACTCTGCCGTCTTTCATTCTATAGCCAACGATATTCATTTTTCTGTTAAATACCTCAACAGCACATTCATTTAATGCCTTTTTGTCTATCTCGCAATCAAAATGACCTGAATTGGAAATCAGAACTCCGTCTTTCATTACATCAAAATGCTTTTTTCTTATTACATCACAGCATCCTGTAACTGTAATAAACAAGTCGCCTATTTTTGCGGCATCATCCATTTTCATAACAGTAAACCCATCCATAACTGCTTCAATAGCTTTTACGTTATCTATCTCAGTTATTACAGGTATTCCTCCCATGCCTTTAACGCGCATTGCAATGCCCTTGCCGCACCAGCCGTAACCTGCTATCACAACTATTTTACCCGCAATTATTAGATTAGTACTGTTCATAATACCATCAAGCGTTGACTGACCGGTACCATATCTGTTGTCAAACAAATGTTTGCAGTCGGCATCGTTGATATTAATCATTGTATAATACAATTTCCCTTGCGCTTCCTTTGCCTTAAGCCTGTGAATTCCGGTAGTGGTTTCTTCACAACCTCCTATAAGATTCTTACCGTATTCACTGCATTCTCCCTGAAGTAAGTTTATAAGGTCGCCGCCGTCATCTATCATAACATGAGGACAAAGAGAGAGTGTTTTAATAAGATGCTCTTTGTACTGCTCTTCACTTACACCTCTCCAGGCATTTACTTCAAACCCATCTCTAACAAGAGCCGCAGCAACATCATCTTGCGTTGAAAGCGGATTGCACCCTGTAACAAACACTTCGGCACCGCCTGATTTTAAAACCTTTGCAAGAAATGCAGTCTTCGCCTCAAGGTGAATAGACATTGAAATCCGTTTCCCCACAAACGGTTTTGTTTGTTCAAACTCCCTTTTGATTATATTCAAAACAGGCATATAACTCTCAACCCATTTAATTTTCTCCATCCCGGAATCTGCAAGTGAAATGTCTTTAATATTACTCATACAATTCTCCTATATATTTCTTTTATTCCTTAAATAATTATAACAGAGTTTTCAGCTTAAGTCAATTTATCTCTTCTTAATATTTTTCTTTT
>JAZRIJ010000032.1:0-12683 GCA_045645205.1 Eubacteriales bacterium | reverse complement strand
ACATCTGAAGAAACAAATAATAATAGTGTACCCCCTGTTGTTGAACCACCTAAGAATGACGAAACAGTAATAAAGTTTGTAGCGGCAGGTGATGCTTTGATACACTCTGCTATTTACTGGGAGGCTGAGGATATTGCTTCCTCAATGACAGGATACTCGGGCAATTATTATTTCAAGGGCATGTATGAGAATATTGCCGATGAGATAAGAGATGCGGATATAGCCTTTGTAAACCACGAAGCTCCTATTGCTGATACGAACATTTCGGGATATCCTAACTTTAATGCACCTTCTGAATCAGGAGATGCATTGGTTGATTTAGGCTTTAATGTTATTAATATTGCAAACAATCATATGTTTGATGTTGATCACAAGGCTACGGGATATGCTGATACTATTAAATACTGGGATAGCAAAGATGTTTTACAGATAGGAGGCTATAAGAGCCAAGCTGATTATGATAATGTAAGAATACTCAGTATTGACGGTGTGAATATAGCATTTTTATCATATACATACTTTACAAATCCCGGAACTAATTTGAATTCTTCGTCTGCCAACGCAGGATATATTGCTCCCATTGCCAAGGATGCGACTATAGTTAAGCATATCGCATCGGCGAAGCAGAAGGCAGACCTTGTGTTTGTTTCAATGCATTGGGGAAGTGAAAATATTTTTAATGCAACAGCGGAGCAAAAGCGTCTCGCGCAGCTTATTGCCGATAACGGAGCTGATGTTATAATAGGACACCATTCTCATACTGTACAGCCGGTCGAATGGATAAGCGGTTCTTCGGGAAATAAAACGCTGTGTATTTACTCATTGGGAAATCTTATTTCCGGTATGCTGTCCTCAAAAAATCATGTTGGCGGACTTATGACATTTGATATTGTAAAGAAAAATGGGCAGATTTCTATTCAAAACCCTATTTTCAAGCCTACTGTATGTCATTACGATATTGAAAACTTTAATCAAAAAGCACCCGACGGATATCCTGTGAGAACAGGATTTAAGGTGTATATGATGGAGGATTATACCGAAGGGCTTGCAAAGAAGCACGGAGTGCAGAATTACGGTGCATTTACACTTGCAACAATGCAGAATTACGCAAAAAATACAATTTCCTCGGAATTTCTTCCCGATTATTTAAAATAATATTTATGAGGTGATTTTGTGAAAAAAATATTTGGTTGTATTTTCCTCATATTATTATGTTTTGCATTTACATCGTGTGTATATGAAGGCGAATTGCCCTTTTTGGAAGAAAACGAGACTTTGGAAGTACTTGACACTGATATTGCCGATACTCCCGATGAAAAGATAGAATACAAAAAGCTTTCGTTTTTGGGGGCCGGCGACAATATTGTATATAAGGGTGTAGTGTACGATGGAATGCGTATGAAAATTGCAGGCGGAAGAGCGTATAACTTTAAGCCTATCTATTCAGAAGTCGCAAGTCTTATAGAAAATGCAGACATAGCATTTATCAATCAGGAAACATTGATGTGCGGAGAAGGATATGATTTTTCGTATTATCCCACATTTAACGGTCCGCAGGAAATGGGACAAGATTTAGTCGAGCTTGGTTTTGATATTATCGGTATAGCAAACAATCATATGCTTGATAAGGGTTCGGCAGGACTTGAAAAAACTATCTCTTTTTACGATACACTTCCTGTAACCATGATAGGTGGGTATAAAAACAAGGAAGATTACAATAATATCAGGATTCACGAAAAAGACGGTATAAAGATTGCATTGTTGGCGTATACGGAAATGACAAACGGTTTATCTCCGTCAGCAAGATATGATATATATATTCCATATCTTGATAAGGCTGACATAGAAGGTCAGGTAGCAGAGGCGAAGGAAAAGGCAGACCTTGTTTTTGTCAGCGTACATTGGGGAACGGAGGGGGCGTTTAAACCAAACGATTATCAGAAAAGATATGCCAAGAGGTTTGCAGACTGCGGTGTTGATGTCGTACTCGGGCATCACCCACACGTTGTTCAGCCTGTAGAGTGGATAGAAGGCAAGGACGGCAATAAGATGCTTTGCTACTATTCCTTGGGAAACTTTATGGCAGAGCAGGCATACGCTTACAATATGGTAGGCGGTATGGCTTCGTTTGATATTGTTTCTGTAAATGGTGAAAAGCCTACGGTAAAGAATGCAAAATATATTCCAACAGTTTTTGATTGGGGAACGAGTTTTTACAACAACAAGGTTTACTTGCTTGAAAATTATACATCAGAACAGGCAAACACGCACGGTATCTTAGCATACGGAAGAAGAACAAGCCTTTCACAGCTTCGCGGCTACATTTCAAGTACGATCTCCGATGAATTTTTGCCCGAGAGTTATAAGGCACAGCTAAACTGATTATAAATTAATGAGGGAGTTATAATGCAAAATTTTAAAAATGTGTCGGTGGTCTTGCCGTCTTACAAGCCGGATGACAAGCTCAAAGGTGTTGTAAACAGCCTTGTTAACACAGGGTTTGAAGATATAATAATTGTTGATGACGGCGGCGGAAAGGAATATAACAAATATTTTGACGAGGTACGAGAATATCCGCAGGTAACCGTACTTGTTCATGAGATAAACAAGGGCAAGGGCAGGGCGTTAAAGACTGCTATGGAATTCTATATCAAAAACAGAAGCGGTGCGGGTATAGTAACCGCGGACGGAGATGGTCAGCATATTGCTTTTGATATAAAAGCGTGCGCTGATAAAATGGTGGAGACAGGAGCAGTTGTTCTTGGTGTTAGAGATTTTTCTAAGCCGGATGTTCCGCCAAGAAGTAAAATAGGAAACAGAATTACTTCATTTATGTTTTTGACATCCTGCAGTATAAAAATATCAGATACTCAAACTGGACTAAGAGCGATTCCTTCAGAGTATCTTACCGTATTTGTAAATACTGTCGGTGAAAGATATGAATACGAAACGAATATGCTGCTTGATTTCGGAAAGAATAATATTCCTTTTGAAGAGGTCGAAATTCAGACTGTATATATTGACGAAAATGCTACATCTCATTTTGACCCGATAAAAGACTCCATAAGGATTTATAAACAGATATTAAAGTATATACTTTCTTCTGTAGGCTCATTTATAATTGACAATGTTTTGTTTTTCTTACTTATGCTTATTGTCGGTTCGCTCAGCGGAGCTACAGTTATATGTACTGTTGTAGCAAGGATAGTATCGTCTGTATTTAATTATTATTTTAACAAGAAGCTTGTATTCGGAAGCAGAAGTTCCACAGCAAAAACACTTATCAGGTATTATGCTCTCTGTATTCCGCAAATGCTTATGTCTGCAGGACTTGTAACTCTTGTGTCCTCTCTTGTAAGTGCTGAAAGTGCCTGGCTTGTAACAGTTATAAAAATTGTTATAGACACGTTTTTGTTTATGTGTAGTTACATAATTCAGAAAAAGTGGGTTTTTAAAAACTAAAATATAAAATGACCGTTCTATTATATAATCAAAATAGAACGGTCGTTTTTTATGCTTTATATTCATATTTGCAGAAAGGACACTTGGGATAATCTATATCGTGCAGATTTCCGCACTTTGGACATTTTTTTTGCGCTATCGACAATTCATCACTGTCATTGGTTGTGTTTTCCGTCTGGAAAAATTCAATTTTACCGCACTCTGAACAGCTATACACGTCAACCTCCATTGAACCTGCAAGCAGGTTAGGTAGGTCTCCGAGAAACCAGCCTGTCTGACCAAGTTGTATCCTTTCGGTCATAACATATTTCATTTCTGAATTACAGCGTAGACATTTCAACTTTTTTTCAATCATATCTATTTTACAGCTCCCGTCTGCCTTCGAGGGCGTAAAGCAAAGTCATGTCGTCGGTATATTCAAGGTCGCCGCCTGCCGGTATGCCAAAGGCAAGTCTTGTGATTTTGAGTCCCATAGGCTTAAGAAGCTTTGTAAGATACATTGCAGTAGCCTCACCTTCAACAGATGGATTCGTTGCAATAATAACCTCTTTCAATTCGGTATTGGTTACTCTCTCAAGAAGCTCTTTTATCTTAAGTTGTTCGGGGCCTATCCCGTCAAGAGGGGAAATAACTCCGTGAAGCACATGATACAGACCGTTGTATCTGTTTGCTCCTTTTACTTTTTCAATTGCCATCAAGACTTTTGCATCTTCCACAACACAGATGACAGACTTGTCTTTTTCTTCGTTGCGGCACACCGAACAAAGCCCTCCTTCGCTGAAATTATAGCAGGAAGGGCAGTAGTGTATGTTCTTTTTTGCGTTGACCAATGCCTCAGCAAATTTTAAAACTGTTTCTTCATCCGAGTCTACAATTGAAAAAGCAAGTCTTTGAGCTGTTTTTCTCCCTATACCGGGGAGATGCTGAAATTGTTCGATAAGTATTTCGAGCGGTGGTATAAATTCAGACATTTTTTATATTAAAACAATCCGGGCATATTAATACTGCCGGTTATTTTTTCCATTTCAGTTTGGTTGGTATCTTCAACGGTACGTACAGCCTCGTTGAATGCGGCTGTGAGAACATCCGCGAGTGTTTCTGTATCATCAGGATCTACGATATCTTTGTCGATAACAAGCTCCTGTATTTGCTTTTTGCCGTTGATTTTAAGAACAACAGCTCCGCCGCCTGCCTTTATTTCATATTCACGGTTGTCGAGGTCTTCCTGAAGTGTTGCCATATCCTCTTGCATCTTCTGTGCCTGTCGGAGCATAGCCTGCATGTTTTGAGGACCGCCGCCCATTCCCTGAGGTAATCTTGCTTTCATTTGTAAATTCTCCTTATTTATATGAATTATATTTTCATCTTACTGACTATTCTGTATTATTTCGTCAATTCCTGTCTCGTCATCAAAGGTCGGCTTATCTGCATTAATTTCCACTTTAAGATTTGAAATTGAAAGGGAAGATCTTTCAGCGGCATTTATAAGAGAGATAAGCATTTCTTTAACATTGGTTTGGCATATAATATCGTAGGTAAATGTTCCGGGAACTCGAATAACGACATCGTTTCCGTCTTTATATGCATAGGACATACCAAGAAATGAAGATGTGCTTACATCGGTTTTTGCATATTTTTTAACAACTTCGGGCCATGAATTAAGCTGTTTCAGAACCTTTTTTTGCTGTTTGTCGGCATGTTTGGGTTCGTTGTTTTCATTAGTAGACGGAGTTTCCTTTGGTTCTTCTTTGTGGTTTTGTTCGTTTTGCGACAATGACTCGTTTACACTTTTGGGCGAAGTTGGTGCAGGTGTTGTAAAGGTGACTGATGCAAGTTTATCCTCAATTGCCGATATTCTTTCAGCTAATACATGGTTTGATGTTGTAAGCTTGTTGTCGCACATTCTGATAAGAGCCATCTCTGCGCATATACGTTTTGATGAGTTTGGTCTTTGCATAGCATAAAAACACTCTTCAAGCTGACTGATATGTGATGAAATTACCGCATTGGTGAACTTTGATGCAGTCTGCTTTATTTCTTCAAATTCATTTTCGGTAACATCAAGATATGTTTTAGGGGATTTTGTATTTTTTACAACAAACATATCTCTGTAATATGACAGAAGATCGTTCCAGAACACTGCAATATCAAGAGAGGATATATGCAGAGTATTTATCTCTTCAAGTATCGTTTCATAGTTTTTATCTAAAATTGCGTTTATTGTTTTTACTACGCTGTTACGGCTGTTTATTCCCGTTGTTTCGATAACGACATCTGTTGTTATCTCATTGTGTTCGCCCGAGCAAAGTTCAAGCATGCTGATAGCATCACGCATACCGCCCTGCGCTAATTTTGCTATAAGAAATGCAGCATCTGCTTCAATTTTAAAGCCTTCCTTTTCAGCGATATAAGTTAGTCTGTCGGATATTGTTTTTGTGGGGATTCTTCTGAAGTCAAATCTTTGACAACGGGACAGAATGGTTGCGGGAATCTTCTGTGTTTCTGTTGTCGCAAGAATAAATATAACATTTTCCGGAGGCTCTTCAAGAGTTTTGAGCAGAGCATTGAACGCGCTTGCCGAAAGCATATGAACCTCGTCGATGATATATACACGGTTTTTCAGCTCTGAGGGAGTATATAAAACCTCATCTCTGATATCTCGGATATTGTCGATACCATTGTTGCTTGCAGCGTCCATTTCATAAACGTCTGTAGCCGTACCCGAATCGACCGAAAGGCAGGAAGGGCAGGCGTTGCAGGGATTGCCGTTTACGGTGTGCTCGCAGTTTACGGCTTTCGAGAGGATTTTTGCGCATGTAGTCTTACCTGTTCCTCTTGAGCCGCAGAACAGATATGCATGTGTTGTTTTGTTGTTTGCAACCTCATACTTAAGTATGGAAGTAATATGATCCTGACCGCAAACATCGTCAAAGTCTGCAGGTCTCCATTTTCTGTATAAAGCTTGATGCATAGACTAACTCCTCACGAAAAAATCAAAAGAGCAAGATGCAATGTAAGACCATACACCTTTAAATCGAATATGGACATATACGCGTTAACCGTACATTCCACTCGGAACAGGCGTCCTTGCGGCACATCGAACTTACTGCTTAATGCTGCTCGGTTCCCCGCCTGACATGGTTCACAGCCATCAATTGCGCAAGACCCATTCTTCAACGCAGAATAATACGGCACAGCCGTACATCTCCATTCCTCAAAAAAGGAAACCACCCCTGCTATAGCGGATTGCAGGTACAGGGCACCGCTAACTCCCCGGCCGGTATGGCCTTATATCACATCTTGCTTTATAAATTATAGCATATTCAATTTATTTTTGCAATAGATTATCAAACATATTTTTTATAATTCTATTATTTAAAAGAAATATTATAAAGCTTTTCTTAAATAGTTCATAATTCTTTTTTCTTCTCTTGACACTTTAACCTGAGTAAGTCCCAGTATTTCTCCCGTCTGCTGCTGAGACATATCCTTGAAGTACCTCAGTATTATTATTTGCTGTTGCTCTTCGGGTAGACATTTTAAGGCTTCTTTAAGCGCAAGTCGCTCTGTCAGCTTGTCTATTTCGCATTCGTTGTCGCTTATAATACTTGCAAGCGTTGATGATTCATCATCATTCAACGGCTCTTGAAGAGAGCGAACGGGGGCTATGGCTTCAAGAGCATTTACGACCTCTTCTTCCGACAATTCGCATAATAATGCCAGCTCGGAGACTGATGGTTCGCGGTAGTATTGTTTTTCAAATTCTTCTTTTTTTCTTAAAATATCAATACCGTTTTTCTTTATTGTGCGGCTGACTTTTATAAGTCCATCATCACGTAAATGCCGTCTGATTTCCCCGATTATAAGAGGTACGGCATAGGTTGAGAAAACAGTATTAAAGGAGAAATCAAAACTTTTGACTGCTTTTATCATACCTATAGTGCCAATCTGCACAAGGTCATCATATTCACAGCCTCGGTCTTTAAAGCGTAAAACAATTTTTTTAACAAGCCCCATGTTTTGAGTAATAATCTGCTCAAGGGCATCTTTGTTTCCTTCTTGAGCGTTTTTGATAAGAGTCGCGTTATCAATTGTTTGCATTTTCTTTCAGGTTTTTAATCATGGTGATTGTCGTACCTTTTCCAACTTCCGATTTGATTTTCAGTTTGTCGGTAAAAGATTTCATGATTGCAAACCCCATACCCCCTCTTTCGCCCGATGTATCGGTCGTGTAAAGCGGCTCCATTGCTTTATTTATGTCAGCTATTCCGCAGCCCTTGTCTTTTATTTTTATCTCGACCGTCCTGTCGGAATAGTATTTGCCGCTTATGTAAACTGTCCCGCATTTTTCTTTATATGCGTGGACAATGCAGTTTGTAACAGCTTCGGAAACTGCCGTTCTTATATCTGCAAGTTCAGAAAGGGTCGGGTCGAGTATACTTACAAATGCTGAGAAAACTTTTCGGCAGAAACCCTCGTTTACCGAGTTTGAGGGTATCTGCATTTTAAATTCATTTACCAATGTTTTATTTTTCATATAAATTTCACTCCTTTTTCTATAGGAATAAGCTTGTCCGTTCCGGCTAATATCAACATTTCTTCTATTCTTTCACTCGGGTTTGCAACCTTGAGCACACCGCCGAGCAGATTTATTTTTGAGTATCTGCCCAGAATAAGCCCAAGTCCCGAGCTGTCCATAAATTCAACGGCGGACAGATCCATTATCATTGTTGCAGGCTGATATTTGTACAGTTCACGGTCAATATCTTCTCTGATATATTTAGCTGAATGGTGGTCAATATCCCCGTTCAGCCTTACATAAAGCGTGTTGTTTGAATAATCGATTTTTGTGTTCATAAAAACCTCCCTTTTTGAACAAAAAAGAATGCTGTATCCTTTTTTACTTGAAAATAGGATACAGCATTTTGTCTGCAAATAGTGTCGCAATATAGTAAGTTATAAAAATTTAATAAATTCTTCTTAGTTAAGCTTTTCAAGAGCCTTTTCAATTCCGAGAAGAATTTCTTTGAAGCTTGCGAGCTTTGCTTTTTCGCCGTCAACAACCGCCGCCGGAGCTTTTGCAACAAATCCCTCGTTTGAAAGCTTCTTTTCGATTCTTTCGATTTCGGAAAGAGCCTTTGCTTTTTCTTTTTCGAGACGTTCTTTTTCTTTCTCAAAATCAACCAACTCTCCGAGAGGGATGTATATCTTTGCGGAGTCGGTGATTATCTGAACTGCGTTCTCGTCTTCGTAAGAGTCAACATAGCTTATTGTTGATGCCGATGCAAGCTTAACGAAGAAGCTTTCCGTCTTTGCGTTGTACGTGTCGGCATGGGGAGAAACGATATAAAGCGCAGCCTTCTTTGATGGAGGAACGTTCATTTCGCTTCTGCGGTTTCTTATTGCGCGAATAGCGGCAATAAGACGGTCCATGATAACCTCTTCTTTGTTGAAGTTCAGCTCTTCAGCGTAAACGGGATAATCGCTTATCATAATACTTTCGCCATCGTGGGGGAGTGTCTGCCAAATTTCTTCTGTAATAAAGGGCATAAAGGGATGAAGGAGCTTAAGAGTGTTTGACAATACGTATGTGATAACATTCTGTGCAACAAGGTTTGTTTTTGAACCTTTATCCGCAAAACGAGGTTTAAGAAGCTCGATATACCAGTCGCAGAAAATATCCCAAATGAAGTCGTAAAGCTTTGCAAGAGCGATACCAAGCTCATAGTTGTCAAGGTTTGCGCAAACTTCCTTTACAGTCTTATTGTAAAGTGAGAGTATCCACTTGTCCTCAATTTCAAGGTCGCTTGTGTCGGGAAGCTGAACGCTTTCAATATCAAGGTTCATAAGAACAAAACGGGAAGCGTTCCAAATCTTGTTGTTGAAGTTTCTTGCGGCCTCGATCTTTTCGTCGGAGAATCTCATATCGTTACCGGGGGAGTTGCCTGTTGCAAGAGCATATCTCAAAGCATCTGCACCGTACTTTTCGATCACTTCAAGGGGATCTATGCCGTTACCCAAGGATTTTGACATTTTTCTGCCCTGTGCGTCTCTTACAAGTCCGTGAATAAATACGGTAGAGAAGGGTTTTTCGTTCATATGCTCGAGTCCTGAGAATATCATTCTCGATACCCAGAATGTGATAATATCATAGCCTGTTACAAGCACGCTTGTGGGATAGTATCTCTTAAGGTCTTCTGTGTTTTCGGGCCAACCTAATGTGGAGAAGGGCCAAAGCGCGGAGGAGAACCAAGTGTCGAGTACGTCTTCGTCCTGACGGACGGGAGCGCCGCACTTGGGACAAAATGTTATGTCTTCTTTTGAAACTGTCATTTCGCCGCAGGCATCACAGTAGAAAGCGGGAATTCTGTGCCCCCACCAAAGCTGTCGGGAAATGCACCAGTCAAGAATATTGTTCATCCAGTTATAGTAATTTTTTGAAAATCTGTCCGGAATAAAGTTGATAGAAGCGTTATCAACAGCTTCAATAGCAGGCTCAGCCAAGGGCTTCATCTTAACGAACCACTGGTCTGATGTAAGGGGTTCAACAGTCGTTCCGCAACGGTAACAAACACCGACATTGTGGTCATGGGGAACGGTTTTAACAAGATAGCCCTCTGCTTCAAGGTCGGCTACAAGAGCTTTACGGCAGGCATATCTGTCCATACCTTCATACTTGCCCGCGTTGCTGTTCATTGTGGCGTCGTCATTCATGACCTTGATCTGTTCAAGGTCGTGTCTCTGACCTACAAGGAAGTCGTTGGGGTCGTGTGCAGGTGTGATCTTAACACAGCCTGTACCGAAGCCTATTTCAACATAGTCGTCTGCAATAACGGGAATCTCTCTGCCTACGATGGGGAGAATAAGAGTCTTGCCGATAAGATGCTTTGTGTTTTCATCATTGGGATTTACAGCAACGGCGGTATCACCAAACATGGTTTCGGGACGTGTTGTTGCGATCTCAACATAGCTGTCCTCGTCCTTGATGGGATATTTAATGTGCCAGAAGCTTCCGGGTTGATCCTTGTAGTCAACCTCGGCATCTGAAAGGGCAGTGAGACAATGGGGACACCAGTTGATAATTCTGTGTCCTCTGTAAATAAGACCTTTATCGTAAAGGTTAACGAATACCTCTCTTACAGCCTTTGAACAGCCTTCATCCATTGTAAAGCGTTCTCGGCTCCAGTCGCAGGATGCGCCAAGCTTTTTAAGCTGGCTGATGATCCTGTTACCGTACTTGTTTTTCCAATCCCAAACACGGTTGAGAAATTCTTCACGGCCGAGGTCATATCTTGTAAGACCTTCGTTTACACGAAGATTTTCTTCTACCTTGATCTGGGTCGCAATACCGGCATGGTCAGTTCCGGGAACCCAAAGGGTAGAATAGCCCTGCATTCTCTTGTAACGAACAAGAATATCCTGAAGCGTCTCGTCAAGGGCATGTCCCATATGAAGCTGTCCCGTAACATTCGGAGGGGGAATAACTATGGAGAAAGGTTTTTTTGATTTGTCCTCATCGGGCTTGAAATAGCCGGACTCGTCCCAATATTTATAAAGACGGTCTTCTATTTCGGAAGGATCATAAGTTTTTGCAATTTCTTTTTTCATGAATTGCCTCCGTATATGTGAATTTATTATTTAATACAAAAATAAAAAAATCCCGTGTAAAAAACACAGGACGTAAAAAATAACGCGGTACCACCTGAATTTGTGTTTGATAAAAACACACACTCGATATATGCCTGTAACGGGACATAACACCGTCGGCTGCTACTTGTTGCAAAAGACAACTTTCGTTCCGAGCTCTGCGGTGACACAAGATAAAACCAAGTACGTTCTTTCAGCAAAGTGAAACGCTCTCTGTGAAGTGGTGTTATTATCTCTTAATCCGCATCATTGCTTTAATTTTATAATCACACTCTATGTATTATATCATTGGGAGTTTGTTTTGTCAATGTATTTTCCCTATAATAAAACAAATTCTTTAAAATAAAATGTGCAGGGCGGATTTGAAATTTGTGTAAAAAAACGAGAAAAAATGAGAAAAAACGAGCAAGTCAATATCTAAATTAAATTTTTTTTAAAAAGTTTGCAAAAACCCTTGACATAGAGGTACACGTGTGCTATAATTGCAAAGTCGAGAATGACAGAATATGTAAAAAAATAATATTTATATAAAATTTGGAGGAAATCTCAATGTCCACTTATATGGCAAAGAAGGAAACAGTTGAGCGTAAATGGTATATCATTGACGCAGCTGACAAGCCCTTGGGCAAGACAGCAGTTACTGCTGCTACAATTTTAAGAGGTAAGCACAGACCTGAATTTACACCTCACGTAGATTGCGGAGAGTTTGTAATTATTATCAATGCAGACAAGGCTATTCTTACAGGTAAGAAGCTTGATCAGAAGTTCTATCATCATCACTCCGGTTATGTCGGCGGTTTGAAGGAAGTTAGCTACCGTCATTTGATGGCTACAAAACCCGAAATGGCAATGACACTTGCAGTTAAGGGTATGCTTCCTCACAACTCAATCGGTGACAAGGCTATCACACGTCTTAAGGTATATGCAGGCGACAAGCACAACCACGAAGCACAGAAGCCTGTTGAATACACAGTGGGCGAATAATAGGAAAGGAAGTAAATGACGATGTATACAAGTGCTAAACCTTATTTCTACGGCACAGGTAGAAGAAAAAGCTCTGTTGCAAGAGTAAGAATTGTACCCGGCACAGGCGCTATTACAATAAACGGCCGTTCAATTGATGAATATTTCGGTCTCGAAACACTTAAGCTTATCGTTAACCAGCCCTTTGGTGTAACAGATACAGTAGGAAAATTTGACATTATCTGTAATGTACGCGGCGGAGGTTTCTCCGGACAGGCAGGCGCTATCCGTCACGGACTTTCAAGAGCGCTTCTCCAGGCTGACGAAGCAAACAGAGCAGCTCTCAAGAAGGCAGGCTTCCTCACTCGTGATTCACGTATGAAAGAAAGAAAGAAATATGGTCTCAAAGCTGCACGTCGTGCAAGCCAGTTCTCAAAGAGATAATCTGTATTATTTCAAGAACATCAAAGGGGGCTGAGTCATTAACTCAGTCAAAAAAGAAAAGCGGTTATTCAATGCCGAAAGGTATTGAGTAACCGCTTGCTTTGTTGTATAATTTAATCACCACAAAAAACCAACAACAAAACAACGAGGTAATTGTACAACAATGA
>JAZRIJ010000031.1:0-3800 GCA_045645205.1 Eubacteriales bacterium | reverse complement strand
TTTTCATCGTTCATAACCTCGTTCTTTCTTTTTAATCAAATTATTTCGTTTCATTTCGATATTGCGTTCCTGCTCAAGAAGCTCGTGAATTTTTGGGATATGCTCCTCGATGCGCAGAGCGACTTTTAATTCTTTTCGCAAGGGAGTAATTCTTGCGGTGATCTCTTTTGCCTGCTCCTTCAGGGCAGCATCTTCTTCGGGCGTTTTCACTCGGCGCAGTTTCAGCCGCAGAGCATACCGTTCCTGCTCCAATTCGGAAATGCGGGAAGATAAGTTTTCTTGGAAATTCAATAGTTTTTTCGGGGAGTCGAGATTGTTATCGCAGAGCAGATTGTACTCCTCAATATACCGATCCAATTTTCGCATTTCTGCTCGCATCATCGGAGATACGGGGCGGTTATCGTATTCTTGGGTATTACCTACGATGCAGATTTTTAGAAGCTCTATGAGCGCACGTTAAATGAAAAGGCAATGGCGATTGTTCAGGACTATGCGATGTATGGACATTTCTTGGATATAAAGCAAGCGTATGTTATACCCGCAAACATTTTTGCTTGCGGGTATGTTTTTAATTTTAGAAATCGCTGATTACACGGTGGAAACCTTCGAAAACGATAACTTCATCATTTTTCTCAACACATCTTCCGGAGCAACGGACAGTAACCGTATCTCTTTGCGGATGACGCCATGGATATTCGACCTGAATAACAGTATTGCTTTCAGCCATATCATGAATCATATTGTCTACTGCTACGCGATACTCTTTATCGATGTTATTTTGCCAATGCTTGAAGCATTCACCAGGCGTAATATCATCAGCAACGCCTAAAAGTTTTCTCATTGTTTCATCGGTATACAATTCGCCCTCGCCGGTTTTTGCGTTAATGTGAATAATCCACAATCCCACATTTATACCGCGCAAAATTGTTTTCATTTCAATTTTAACAAGCGGTGCATGTCTTTTTTCTTTTTCAAGCTTATCAAATCGTTCTAATCGTTTTGCATATTCCTCGGTATTGCTGATAAAATATTTTGCTTCAAGCATATCTGCAGAGCAAGGTTTATCAAATAAATATCCTTGGAAAATGTCGGGCTGTAAACCGGATAAAACAATCAACTCAGATGTGTTCTCGACACCTTCTAAACACACCTTTAATGAGTTTGATTTTGCGAATTCGATAACATTATGTATGAGATTGTAATTGTATCCGTTTTCCTTAATGTCACGAATAAATACACGATCAACCTTAAGTATGTTTGCATGAAGGTGTTTCAAATTGACAAGATTAGAATAGCCTGTGCCGAAATCATCAATTGCAATTTGAATTCCAACCTGTCGGAGTTTCGTTAAAATGGCATAAACGTCCTCATTTTCATCCAATTGAGCAGATTCGGTAATCTCAAGAATCAGAGCTTCTCCGGGGAGACCGTGCTTTGTAAGAAGCCTTGTGATTTGTGCGGCTAT
The DNA here is from genome assembly GCA_045645205.1 of Eubacteriales bacterium. Lineage (GTDB taxonomy): Bacteria > Bacillota > Clostridia > Oscillospirales > CAG-272 > RGIG1995. Next base: position 2,335 of record JAZRIJ010000031.1, on the reverse strand, counting down.
CCTTTTCTTTTCCAATTGTTTCGGCGAAATATTAACACTGATTTTAAAATCCGGTATGAATTCACGCCACTGCTTACATTTGCGTAGCGCTTCATTCACAACCCAAACGCCCACTTCATTTATAAGCCCTGTTTGTTCAAGCACAGGAATAAACAGGTCGGGAAAAATCTGTCCCTTTGTTTTGGATTCGAATCTAAGCAATGCTTCTGCCGAAATAATAGAATAATCCTCTGCGCTTATCTGCGGTTGATACACAAGGGAAAAACCGCTGCATTTTTTCTTGATACTTTCTTCAAGTTCTTCTAAAAGTTCAACAGCGGAAATTCTTTCGAGCAAGCTGTCTTCAGAGAAAAAGACGATCTGCCCGATGTTGTTCTTTTTGGCGTTATTCAGCGTTTGAACTGCATAATCATATATATTTTCTGCGCTTGCATATACAGATTTATCGTTAGGAACAACCGAAGCAGAAATTGAGCATTTACCGGCCAAAGAGCTTTTGAGTTCGTCAAATATTTTTTTTGCTTCTTTGCTTGAATTTACATCAAGCAAAACAACAAAACGGTCTTTTTCTGCATGATAAATCTGTCCCATAGAAAAACGTTTTTCAAGTTCTTCTGCCAGAGCTTTGAGCAGTGTATCTCCATAAACTGAACCGTGCTTCAGGTTGATTTCTGAAAGATTATCAATATCAAGAAGCATCAAACAGCTAAAATCATCTGCTGATTCATTTTGCAAGTCCATCTTCAGCTTTGCTTTGTTAAACAGGGTTGTAATAGGATTATAAAGATGCTTTACTGCGTTTTGAGAGATTCTTCCAACGAAAACAAAACGGTTATCCATTTCATCCTTTATGACACTTCCACGGCAGTTGACCCATCGCATATTATTATTATGCATACGGAAGTTTATATCAATCTCTTCGACATCGTGGCTTATAACGGAAGATACCGCTTTTTTAACAAGCAATTGATCATTGGCGTGAACATAATTCAGCATATCCAAAATACCGTTCGCCAGTTCACGCCCGTCGGAAATATCAAAGGAGTTGGGGTCTTCTCCGAAAAAGCGGATAACACCCGTTTCGATATTCATAAGGAACAGATAGTCGTCGGTACTGCCGGTTAACGTTTGCAACAACTGACAATATTTTTCAACCTGAATCTGCTTAATGCCTTTAGCGCCTTCTTGCCAAGGAAAAGTCTCTTTTTTGGTAATTGCCTTATTTTTGTACATTTCCTTATCAGCTCTACACAGAACATCAGAGAGCTGATGGTCGATTTTTGCATCAAACTTAGATGCACCATATGCACAAGAAACGCGACACTCAGGATATCCCTCAAGCGAAAGATTTTTCATTTCTTCAATACAACAGGTCACCAATGCATCGCAATTGATGCTGTCTTCATTTTTGAGTATGACAACGAACTCATCACCACCAATACGGAAAACATCTGCTTCTCCGAAAGAAGTGGAAAGATGAGCCGAAACGGTAGACAATAGTTTATCGCCCGCCATATGCCCGAAAATATCGTTCGTTACTTTAAGTTTATTAACGTCAAAAACGGCAACAGAAAAATTCGCATTACCTGAAATAATTTCGTTGTTGATTTCAATCTCTTTATCCATAAATGCGGATTTATTACCTACACCTGTAAGACCATCACGATGCGCTTCGGTATCAAGCAGGTGAATTTGATGCTGTAAAGTTTTACGTGTTTCAATAAAAGTAGAGGTAAGTTCCCCGATCTCATCGTGAAGGTCTGTTTGAATATCAAAATCAAACTCACCGTCCGTTAGATGCTTGGCGGCTTCATTCAGCTTTTTGATAGGACGGGCAAACGCTCGACTAACAAAGAATGCACCGATCAATGCAAGAACTATAACAATCAAGGTGAATATAAGTGTGAAAACAGACAACGCGTACTGTTCTCTATATATTTCGGAAACGGGTGCAAAACATACCATCAGCATACCGTTGCGCAATTTAGAACTGGCAATTCGTTTTTCAACACCGTCAAGTTTGTATTTTATAAGATCGCCCGTGTGTTCTTCTTTAGAGAGCTTTTCAACAACACCGTCAAAACCGGGATCGCCCGCGCCGATTAAATGTCCCCGTTCGAAATTTGGATGATATACTACGGTTCCATCACTTTTCAGCACAGCTGCTTTACCGGAATTGAATATTGAAATTTCTTTTACGAGGCTCTCAATATGTTCAATAGATATATCGGCCCCGATAACGCCGATCAGCTCTTCATTCTCATAAAGCGGCACGACATACGATATTATGACGTGATCGATATTGGCATTGTAGTACGCTTCGACCCACGTCGCC
>JAZRIJ010000030.1:0-34513 GCA_045645205.1 Eubacteriales bacterium | reverse complement strand
AAAAGAAGATCTGATATAAAAACAATGCTGAGTAGGGCAGAACCATACTCAGCATTGTTTTTATATTATTATCGTTACTTTGAACAGGTCGCCGTCAATTTGTATGCTGAACTGTCCGCCCTGCAGTTCTGTCAAGCTTTTGGCTATTGAAAGTCCAAGTCCGCTTCCTTCGGTATTTCTTGATTTGTCGCCGCGTACAAATCTTTCTGTCAGCTCTTCGGGCGCAATATTCAGCGGTTCACGCGATATGTTTCTGAATACTATAGCAGTTTTCCCATTCTCCTTACACGCCGATATATATACGCGGGTATTTGGCTGCGCATACTTACAAATATTGTTCATAAGATTATCAAACACTCGCCACATATGACGTCCATCGGCTTCAACGATAAGCTCTTCCTCAGATACATCAAGCACCAATGACAGCTCCCCATCCGCCATTCGATCCTCATATTCGCCTGCCGCCTGTGTCAGCAGTACATTTATGTCAGTCTTTTCGATATTTATAGCAATATTACCCGTTGATGCTTTTGAGGCTTCGACCAAATCCTCTGTCAGCCTTTTCAGTCTGCCCGACTGCCTTTCAAGCACCTCTAAATACTCAACTGCATTTTCACTGTTTAACCCCTCTCGTTTGAGCAGGTCAACGTAGTTTATTATTGATGTAAGAGGTGTCTTTATATCGTGCGATACATTTGTAATCAGCTCTGCTTTCATACGCTCGCTTTTTACGCTTTTTTCGACTGCAAGAGCAAGACCGTTCCCGATACCGTTCAGAACCTCTCCGTGTTCCTTAAAATCAAATATCATATATCTTGTATCCGCTTTATGTTCGGTGTCTCCCTGCGCCATCTTTCTTGCCGAGTTCTGTAATTCTCTCATACATAAGATAAAATATATTATAATGGGTATAAGCACTATTTTTTCAAATATCCAAAGTATTATAAAATCCTCGATACCAAACGCAAGAAACATCAATTCAACAAGAGTCAAACCTATCAAAACTAAAAGTGTTTTATAAAACATGGGTAATTTATTTATTAGAAAAACTAACCCTCTAAAAGAATATTTCAATCCTGTATATAACCATTTCAGACAAAAGAATATAAGTGTATTCTTATACCAGCCGTCTGCCTTTACCCTTGCGGCAAAAGTCATAAACATTCCCAAAATCATTGCCGTAAACAAAGGGACTGCAACACAAAAGCTAATAACAGCCCCCCAGTCTGAATAAGAGGCTTCCGCTATAATATTAACAGCAATAAAAACTAAAAGAATATTTAATGCTACATAAACATCAAATGGTATTTTGTGGAACTTGCAAATGTATATACCGTCAACACCCTTTTTGTGTCCCATTCCGCACATAAGTATTACAAAAAGTATTATGCAAAGTATTAAAGCAATTCCCGAATATACAAATACAGCATCCCTTACCGCAATTCCAAGCTCCGCCAACCATAACTTAAAAGACAGTATATCTTTTTTTACGGGTTCTTTCAAGATACCGAAGGATATTGTTATTTCTTTTCTGTTTCCTGTTTGGTATCTTATTTTAACTGAAAACTCTCCGTTTTCCTGATTGTCTATTTCGGTTGACAACACATTTATGTTTTCATTTTCAAAGTTGTCAACATAAGTGAGCATCTCACTGTAGTTTCTGAACGATTTATAATCTACTTTCACCTCATCATTATTCGGAATAAAGTACCATACGCTTGACTCACGGGTATAGACAAGCTCCTCATTGCCCGTCATATTTGTTCCGTGAACAACTCCCGTATCATCAACTGCCGTATATCTTAGATTTGTATTTTTGGGCGAAAGCACGCGTTCATAATAGGGGATAGAAGTATTATACCCTGAAAATTTGTCGTACAGCATTTCCTCCACTTTTGAGCAGTGTTTGTAGGTATAATTCTCATAGATACTCTCTATAAGCTCCTCGCCTCCGTCAAAATATACATTTGACTCCGCCATAACATATATGCCTACCGCAGATATAAACAGACTGAAAACAAGTATAATAATAAGTATAAAGCAAATTATCTTTACTGCAATATTTTGTGTGAAGCGTTTCATTATTGTCCTCCCTCCATTTTGTATCCCTGTCCCCATACGACCTTGATATACCGAGGGTTCTTGGAATCTATTTCTATTTTTTCCCGCAGATGCCTTATATGTACGGCAACAGAGTTTTCCGCTCCTATAGGTTCTTCTTTCCATACTCTGCGATATATTTCTTTCGGAGGAAATACCTTTCCCCTGTTCTGCATCAAAAATCTAAGTATCTCGTATTCTCTCGGAGTTAAGGACACCTCACATCCGTCAACGGTAACCCGCTTGGCGCTGTCATCAAGGCATATTCCACCAATCGTAAAATCGCTTTCTTTAATCATTCCTCCGCCTAATGAAAAATATCTTCGAAGCGCCGATTTGACACGAGCAATAACTTCAATGGGATTAAACGGCTTTGTTATATAGTCGTCCGCACCGACATTCAGTCCAAGTATCTTGTCGGTGTCCTCGGACCTTGCCGTAAGAAATATTACAGGAATATTTGATATCTGTCTTATTTCAGCCAATGCAGTTACACCATCTTTCTCAGGCATCATTATGTCAAGCAGAACCAAATGTATTTCCTCAGTCTTTACAAACTCAACTGCCTGTCTGCCGTTGTAGCTTTCAAAGCAGTTGTAGCCATCGGATGTAAGATATATCTTTAATGCGGATACTATATCTCTTTCGTCGTCGCAAATAAGTATGTTATACATATTTCCCTCCGTATCTTTTTGGTGTCTACATTATAGCATTTTCAATATTAAGATACAAGAGATAAAACCCTTAAGATTTTATTAAGATAAGAATAGAATGCCCATATTGCCGTATTGACAATAGGGTATAAAAAATGTATAATTACAAAGAGAGGGAGTGATGATTTTATGAGCAATCAGCCGTTGGCAGACAGAATAAGACCCAAAGATTTTTGTGAAATGGTAGGTCAAAAGCACCTGTTCGGCGAAAACGGGGCTATCACCCGCATGGACAAGAACAATTACATAACCAATATGATATTTTACGGCCCTCCCGGAACAGGCAAGACCACCGCCGCCAATATCATCGCTAAAAAAAGCGGAATGAAGCTGTTTTCCCTCAATGCGACCTCCGCTTCGTTGAATGATGTAAGGGATATTATAGCCCAAACGGGAACTCTCTTCGGCTCGAACGGCATACTTCTCTATCTTGACGAGATACAATATTTCAACAAGAAGCAACAGCAGTCCTTGCTTGAATATATGGAAGACGGAAGAATAACACTTATTGCATCTACAACCGAAAACCCATTTTTCTATATATACAATTCCATTCTCTCGCGTTCTGCGGTATTTGAGTTCAAATCGGTTACAAAAGAAGATATGATACCTGCTTTGAAGCGCGGTCTTGATATTTTAAATAATGAGCAAAACAAAGAAATTAAGGCAAATGACTCTGCATTACTGCAAATTGCAAAATGTTCATCAGGGGATGTAAGACGTGCGCTGAACACTCTTGAAAATGTTTATATGACGGCTGATGATGAGATAACTCCAACACTTATCGACTCATTTATTCCCGAGGTCAGCTCTGTTTATGACAGACACGGTGATGCCCACTACGATATGCTGTCAGCATTACAAAAATCCATACGCGGCTCAGACCCCGATGCAGCGGTATTTTATCTTGTAAAGCTGCTTGAAAACGGCGATATGATATCGGCTTGCAGACGGTTGCAAGTTATCGCGAGCGAGGATATAGGACTTGCATACCCGTTAGCTCCGGTTATGGTAAAAAGCTGTATCGACAGCGCGTTTAATGTGGGGATGCCTGAAGCAAGGATACCTCTTGCAAATGCCACAGTATTCCTTTCGACCTGCCCAAAATCCAACAGCGCGTATATGGCATATGCGCTTGCAAAAGAGGATATAGAAAAAGGCAACGGCAACCAAGTTCCAAGGCTTTTTCAGAGCAGATACCGAGATGAATACAAATATCCCCACGACTTTCCCAATCACTATGTCGAGCAGAAATATCTGCCCGATGACGCAACAGGTAACTATTATACCTTCGGTGAAAATAAGCAGGAACAAGCCGCTAAGGCTTACTGGGATATGATAAAAAAGAAAAAGTAAAGGAGACCGCTCTATGAAATCTATCAAGAAAATGCTGATGGGTATTGCCCTGCTTATTGTTTCAGCGATAGGCGCTATATTCTATATAAACAACAGTGTTGTCGGCGCCGTTATGTTCTTCGGTGGACTTATAGTCGGAACTGTTTTTTGCATTGACGGTTTTTTCAGTATTGACTGACAGATAAGAAGCCTTCTCCAGTGGGAGAAGGTGGCGCCGCAGGCGACGGATGAGGTGTTTTTTGTGAAATTGACTACTCATCCACCACTAACGCGAGAACCCCCAAAACTTACTTCGTACGTTTCGGGGAACCCCGCAGCGGTCCCCCTTCCCTCACAAGGGAAGGCTTTTGGTTTATTCGTTTTGTTTATTTTGCTGATAGATGTTTTATTAACCTATTTTGTCAGCAGGCTGTCTTCTATGATTTTTTGCATCATAGAAGCTTTTTTGTTTATCTTTTTTTGTTGTTATTTTGCGGTTTCGGGGTTTTTGTTACGTGGGAATATAGGTACATATCACGGCTTCGCACGATATTCATACTGCCCTGCTTTATGTAATTTCTCGCCGCATTTTCAAATCTTACCGATTTCATCTTCGAACGCATTATTCCCGTTATTATCAAAGAAATAACGAGCCCTACACCCAAAGAGATCAATATACTCTTGCCGATCTTGAATTCTCCGCTGTATTCCGTATTGTCATAATACTCGGCTTCGTAGTTCTCACTGTCATAGTAGTATTCATAAGCGCTGACCGAGACTGCCAATACCGACATTATCAGGACTATCGTTACAATTAAATATTTAAGCCTTCTCATACCTTACCCTCCGAAAAAATGCAACAGATAGATTATTCCGAGTGTCAGTGCGCTTATTCCCAACGTCAGCAACGAAAGCCACTTGAAATACGCGCCGTTATCTATCGGAAGATTGCCGACAAATTTGCCTGTCTGACCGTTCATGGCAAATGTGTATTTCTCACCCTTATACGTGGTGTTCAGAAGCCACACTGGGTAGAGGGCATATTTTGAGCTTCCCTTTGACAAAGAGAAACGGCTGTTTTCGGTTATAACAGAATTATATCCTATAACCGTTCTGCGAAACTCCTCCTCGGTACTTGCCTTTATACGTTCATTTGCACGGGTAATGCTGTCCTCTGATGATATATCGTATTTATCGGCAAAATATCCGGACAAAAATGCTGTCTGAAAATCAACCGCATCAGAAAAATTATAGGGTTCGAGAGACTCCATTAGGTCATCGGGCATTTTTGTTGAACCGTCAACGGGAACATTTAAAAATTCGATGTTCCCTCCTCTGTGTACCGAATAATAGCTTGTTTTTGTGTAATTATATTTGCTGTCGCTCCAAAAACGCACCTTGGTTGCGCGGTAGCTTATATCGGCATCCACCTCGGCATCATACAGCCAGAACGGAACATATATTCCCTTTATCTCATTTATCTTGTTCTCTGTCTTAAATATCTTTGGCAAAAAAGGCTTTTTTTCAAGATGCTTCAAAAGTCCGTCTTTTGCCGCCTTTTTATCCAGCTTAAACGGAATTACAAAATCAGGTTTAAGCTCACCTGACAGATTTCCCATCATTACAATGGGGTTTGCGCAATATGGACATTCCGTTGCCGCCGTTGTTTCATCACCGACTATCTCACCTCCGCAAGTTTTGCAGGAGTAGATACGAATATTGCAGTCTTCTCCCTCCTGCCAAGTGTTTTCTGCGGAATTATCCCACTCCATTTTGTCAGAAGAAACGCTATTCAGTTCTTCATCATAAGCCTTTAATATTTCGGTTTCAAATTCAGTATCGCAATAAGGACACTTCATTTTCTGCAGCTTGCTGTCAAACTCGATAGCGCCGCTGCAACAAGGACATTTATACTGCAGTAATTCAGACATATTTTCTCCTATATTTTTTAAAGAAACCAATTCTATTATTTAGCATCTTCGTCTGTAAATCTGTCTCCGCACTCGGGGCAAAATTTCGGAGGATTTTTGGGGTCTTCAGGCTGCCAGCCGCATTTATCGCAACGGTAAAGGGGCGCATCCGCAGGCTTCTTTGCTCCGCATTCGGAACAGAACTTGCCGAGATTTATGTTACCGCACACACATGTCCAGCCCGCCGCGGAAGATTTCTGCTGACCGCACTCGGTACAGAATTTCCCCGTTGCCATTTTACCGCATGAACACTTCCAGTCATTATCCGTATTTTTTTGAGCTGTCTGCTGCGCGCTTGCCATATTATATAACTGATTGGGATTTGCGGCATTTCCTGTATTCATTGCCATTCCCATCCCCATAAAACCTGTCATCGCGCCGTTTTGATTTGAGGCAGCCGCCTTCATAGCGTCAGCCTGCGCTCCTACAAGTGTTGCAGCAGCCATAGAGGGATCACGGAGAATAGCGCTCTTCTGCGCTGTTTTTATCATCTCTGCATCCTCTTCGGTAAGAGTGGGCGGATTCATAGCTATATTAACGACCTTAAGACCGCGAAGCTCGCTCCATTTGCGAGACAGCTCAGCATTTACAGCATCCTCAAGCGCTGCTTTGTGAAGCAATATCTGATTTGGGCGAAGTTCAAGGGCTGACAGTCTGCCTAAAGCAGGACCGAGAGCACTTATAAACTCTGTCTTAAGCTGATCATCAAGTTCTTCACGCAAATACTCTCTTTCAACATTTCCGCATACATTCGTGTAAAACAAAAGCGGATTTTCAATCTTATATGAATAGACACCGTTGCAACGAAGCGAAACATCAATGTCAATACCTATCTTTGAGTCTACAACTCTGAACGGTATGGGTGTAGGTGTTCCAAACTTATTGTCAATAAGCTCTTTTGTGTTGAAATAATAAACCCTCTGATCCTTGCCCGTATCTCCGCCGTATGTGAAACGCTTGCCTATAGTTTTAAATGTCTGTATAATGCTCTCGCCAAGAGAGCCTGCAAAAATACTGGGTTCTGTCGATTTGTCGTATGTATACTCACCCGGCTCTGCACATACCTCAACGACCTTTCCCTGTTCTACTATCATCATGCACTGTCCGTCGGCAACCGCAATTCCCGAACCGTTTGATATAATATTATCGCTTCCCTTTGTATTGGAGGAACGTTTGCTTACTCGCTTATTACCCTTGGTAACCATAACGTCCTTATCAATTGCATCACAGTAAAAATATTCCTTCCACTGATCAGCCAATGTCCCGCCGAGCGCACCAATACCCGCTTTAATAAGTCCCATAATATTTTCTCCCTTCAAATAAAATATCTTTTATATTATTGTATTATTCTCTACGTATATTTTAACACAAAGCGTATAACTTGTCTACGTATTTTTTAACAAAAACACCAAACGATTTGTACATTTTTGTACAACCTTTGGTGTTTATTGCATACAATACTGTTATAGATACTTTTTTATTTTTGCCAGAGCGCCCTTTTCAAGTCTTGATACCTGCGCTTGCGATATACCTATTTCATCGGCTATCTCCATCTGAGTCTTTCCATTGAAAAAACGCATATTTATAATCGCTCTTTCTCTTTCTCCCAAACGCTTCATTGCCTCTCGTATGGATATATCCTCAAGCCATGCTTCGTCTGTGTTTTTTTCGTCCTTTAGCTGATCCATTACATATAGTGAATCCGATGAAGAACCGTCGTTATATACCGGCTCAAAAAGCGAAACGGGTTCCATAATAGCTTCAAGGGCGTTCACTATCTCTTCTTTTGTGTGTTCCTCGCCTATCTCATTTACTTTTTTGGTTATTTCATCAAATGTAGGCTCTCTCGAAAGCTCTTTTGACAAAGTCTCTTTTACCTGAAGCGCCTTATATGCCAGATCTTTGACCGAGCGGCTCACCCTTATACTGTTGTTGTCCCTTAAATATCTTTTGACCTCTCCTATTATCATTGGTACGGCATAGGTCGAAAACTTCACGTCAAGCTCGGTATTAAAGTTGTCGATAGCCTTTATAAGCCCTATACAGCCAACCTGAAACAAGTCATCGGCATTTTCATTTCTGTTTGAAAAACGCTGAACTATACTTAAAACCAAACGCAGATTTCCGTCAATTAGCTCCTGCCTTGCAGTCTTATCTCCCTTTGATGCTTTTTTTAATAACTCCTGTTTCTCATCGGAGGTCAGTGTCTTGAGCTTTGATGTATTAACTCCGCTAATTTCTACCTTACTGTAATACATTTACTTTCCTCCCGCATTTTGTAATGCAAGAAAAGTATTGCCTGAAAGACAGTATGGTTATTCGTTTTTAATGATGGAATATAATGTATATTTTCCTGATTTTTCTTATATAAATTTTTAATTGTATTTTCTTGCTTAATGTATTTTCTTGCTTAATATATTTTCATACATATTATATTATATATACAATTAAATTTTCTCTTTTTGTTACAGTTGCATAAAAAGTAACCTCTAATAATCTTATTTAACCCACTATATTTTGTGTTTAATGCGCCAACTGTATTACTCCATTGGTTATTGTGCACAAAATTTATACCATTTCATTGACATTTTAATATAAATATGGTATAATAACTAAGTTGTTAGTAATAAAAACAATAAAAAATTAAAGAGGTGGTTTGCATTTTACGATTTGATTGTAAAAGAATTCTTCTGTTTATAGTCATCGCAACTTTGTCATCGATTTTCTTTGTTTTTTCAGTATCCGCTTCGGTAACCCTTTTCTCGTCTGCAGTCAATCCATTCGAATTGACTGACGGTATATACAATATAGTTAACCGTCAGACCGGAGAATACCTTGATGTATTTGATATAATATATGACCCTGAAGGCAAGGCATATCTTGCAAACAAGACAGGGCAGGACGGTCAGGATTTTCTTGTAAAAAGACAGGACGACGGTACTTACATACTATATCCCCGTAGCGAAAAAGGCATCTTTTCCCTTTCATATGAATTTGATATTATGGAAGGTGAATTTATTTCAAAAACTTCTACTGTAACCAATCAAAGTAAGTTCAGTATCGTTCCCATTACATCAAACGATTCTTCGATAGGTTACTACACTATCAAGCCTGCATGTATGAGCGACAATATGCTTTCTCTCGGCATTTCATCTCTCAAAGGGCCTTATGGTTTCTCAATGGCAGGTCTTGCTCTTGAAAACGGCAGTCTCTCACAGCAATGGGACTTTGTTAAGGTTTCATCAGAGACACTCACCATTCTCGGCGGCTATGTAAACGTAAGAATGGGAACAACACACGATATCTACGCAAAACTCACTCCCGAATACCTTATCGGTAATATGGTGTGGGAGAGCAGTAATCCCGAAATAGCTACTGTTGATCCCCAAGGTATAGTACACGGCGTTGCCGAAGGTTCGGCTACAATCACCGTTACCTGCGGCAATCAAACGGCATCAACCATAGTCAGAGTTACAGATCTTCCGGCTTACACCTGGTACAGTCAGCACAACATGTATACAGGCGGTTGGGATGCGGTATCTTTGAAAAACATCTACTTTACAACATTCGCAGGTAATAGAAAGCTGTTCTTTGCTGAGGGTTACAAAACGGTTACTGACTGGATGGACATGGGTTGTAAGCTTTGCTCTGAAGCTATGGTGCTTCACAATATGGGCGCAACACTTACTACCGGATACGACTTAAGATCCGGCGAGGAAAATAATCTTGATGCAGACCCATACACCGTTGCTATCGCTAATTCGGGAGCTACCGGACATAATATAAACACGACAAGGGTTGCGAATAATCCTGTTCTCGTTGACCATCATCTCATTGATCCGAGATTTACTGTTAACGGAAAAACAATAACCTCTCAGGAGTTTTACGGAAAAAATCTCAAGCATATTAAAGAGCTTCTTGATGCTCATCCCGAAGGTGTTGTAGTCGGAATGTATAACAATAATCGAGACACAACACATTATGTAGTATTCACCGAATGTCTAAATCCGGATGATCCCTACTTTAATTTTGAGTTTCGTATTTGCGATCCCGCTGCTTCAGATGAATCGCTGGGCGACAATGTTCCTTTCAAGGAATCCATCTCCTATAGAAGTTTGGGTTACGGATACTGGTCAATTTTTGAATACTCTGTATACAACATAGTTGAAGAATAAAAACTAAAAACCATAGATTCATGATACTCATAAATCTATGGTTTTTTATATTCAGTTTTTGTATACTTCATTTATTATTTTTTCAAGATATTTTTTTGCGTTTCTTATATCTTCTGTCTGTTTTTCTCCCTTTATTTCACGCTCGATGGTAACATAAGAATCGTATCCAAGCTCATAAAGCTTTTCAAAAAGCTTTTTAAAATCAACCTTACCATCGCCTATGGCAACCTCTTGACCGAGGTCATGTCCGTTTACAGGATAAAAGCCGTCCTTTGCGTGTATATTCATTACCTTATCCCCGAAAACATCCAGCGAATCCACAGGATTTGCTTTTCCGTAGAGTATAAGATTTGCTGTATCAAGATTTACTCCAAGGTTATCTGTTCCCACTTTTTCAAAACAACGGAGCATAGCGACAGGTGTTTCCTGTCCTGTTTCAAAAAGTAGGTTTTGACCGTTAGCCCGCAAATGCTCTGCAACCCGTCTTACAGCATTACAAAAAGGCTCAAACTCAGGGTCGTTTGGGTTTTCGGGAATAAATCCCATATGCGTTACAACATTTTTTACCCCAAGTCTTTTTGCAAAATCTGCGCCATCGCACAAATTTTTTATACGCCTCTCCCTGTATTCCAAAGGTAAAAGTCCCAAGGTTGTCGGTCCCTCAAAAAAATTCCAAACAGCAGGACCTTCCCAACCGCACCAGAATGCAGAAATTTCAACACCGTGTTTTTTAGTCTCACACTCTACTGCCTCATAACCCTCATCATTCCAAATTGCAGGATTCCACGCAACCAACTGACAGTTGTCAAAACCTTCATCTCTCAGTTTTTGTATTTTATTTTTAAAACTGCTGATGCTGTTAAATCCTACACAAACACCTATTTTCATAAAAAACTGCTCCTTTATGGATTTTTGTACTTTACGCAGACATATTTGCAACAGTCAAAGTTTCTTGAACAAGCCTTCTTTCCGTTCCGGTATAATATTCTACAAAAAGGTGAGTATTATCTACTACCTCAATGCTTTTCAAGACAGTCTTGTAATTTTCTACATCATACGTAAACGGTAAATAGAATGAATATCCGTATTTACTTGAATCGTATACATCTCGTACTACCAAAATTATACTATTGTTGTAAACACGAACATATGCTACAATATCATTTATTAAATAAATTAAGCTATGTTTTGTGGTACCGGAAAATATATTTATTTTAGGATTGTAATATTTTTGTGTAGTTTCCAATCTTACAAAAACCATAGTGTCTGTATATTCAGTTATTTGAGGACGTTCTTCACCTATATAACGCGATACAGCCTCAAAACTCCCCTCACTGTATAAAATATATTCATATATTCCTTCAGGTTTTGAGTATACTTTATGATACTTACCTTCGGATAAAAGATGTAAGTCTTCTCTTTTTCCTTCAACAAAGTTGCACGACTTATCTACATGTTCCCAATAATATTCTTCAAGATCAAGCCCCGACAGAAATTCTATTTTATTCATTGAATACACGTAAACACTGTTTTTTGAGTATTTACCGCCATAGGAAATATCAAAAATCTTATTTCCGTCATCATCGGTCCTTTTATTTTTGTCGCTGAGCTCCTCCAATTCCCTGCCAACTGCCAAAACAATGGTCTTGCTTGTATAATTAACCTCAGGCAGACTGTCTTGTATTTTCAAGAAAGCAGTAATATCTTTCTCGGACTTCTCGTCTGTAATCTGATACACCATACAATATTCATCCCTCAGCTCAAGACCAGAAAATCTTAAATCTGACAAAATATTTTTTTCTAAAGTATCAAAATCACAGTCTATCTTTGTTTCATATTTTATACCCAAAAGCAGCTGATTTGGCGTAGGCACGTATATATCTTCAACCGGCTTTATTATTTCTTCGTCTCTGTTAATAAAGTACAGCGCCACCGCTATAACTACCAATAAAAGCGCAATTACAGCCACAATTTTTACTACCTTGTTCTCAAAAACCAACTCTCTTCACCGTTCTTTCAACAATTTTATTTTAATATAATACTATTGTTTCTAAAAGAGAATAATACATACTTATTTTAGGTTTTCCTTTATAAAGGCTTCAACAGCCGCCAAAGCGCCGTCAACCTTAGATGCATCCTTACCGCCTGAAACTGCGCTGTCGGGACGTCCGCCTCCGCTTCCGCCCGTAAATATCCCCAGCATCCTTGCAAGATTGCCTGCGTGCGCACCTTTTGCAACTGCCTCTTTGCCGCAACATGTTACAAAATTGAGCTTTCCGCCTGACATCGCTGCCACAGCAACAACAATATCGGTATGGGCATCCTTCAGCTTATCGCAAGCCTTTCTTGCAATGTCAACGTTCATTTCAGCCGACTTCATTACAGCAACCTTTATACCGCCTACATCAACAGCATTTTTATAAAGATCAGCTGTCTTTGCCTCCGAAAGTTGCGCATTGAGACCGTCGATTACCCTTTTTGCTTCTTTGAGTTCGTTTTGCAAAAGCTCTATTCTCTTGGTAATATCGCTTACATTGTTTGCCTTAAGTTCTTTTGCGGCATTGTTGATAAGCGCGTTCTTTTCTGCTATAAGCGCAAGAACTCCGTTACCTGTTACACCTTCAATTCTTCTTGTTCCTGCCGAAACTGATGACTCTGATATAATCTTAAACAGCGAAGCCCCGCTTGTATTGGAAAGATGTGTGCCTCCGCAAAGCTCTGTTGAAAAGTCTCCCATACGCACAACTCTTACGCTGTCTCCGTATTTTTCTCCGAACAGCGCAATAGCACCCATTTTCTTTGCAGACTCAATATCAGTCTCAACAGTATTTATGTCCAGCGCATTGAGTATCTGATCATTTACAATCCTTTCGACCTTTTCAATCTCTTCTGTAGTCATAGCGGTAAAATGAGAAAAGTCAAAACGGAGTCTGTTTTCGTCAACATATGAGCCTGCCTGTTCGATATGACTGCCTAACACCTTTCTAAGAGCGCCTTGAAGCAGGTGAACGGTGGAGTGATTTCTTGCAATATCCTTTCTTCTGCTTTCGTCAACAAGTGCTGAAACGCTATCCCCTTCATGCAGTTCACCGCAAATTTTTGTGCATATATGCATATATATTCCGTCATGCTTCTTTGTGTCAATAACCTTGTATTCACCGTTGCTTCCAATAATTTTTCCTGTATCGCCTACCTGACCGCCGCTTTCCGCATAGAAAGAGGTCTTGTCAAGAATAACGGTAACCTTTTCACCGTCTTCGCTTTCCATTACCGATAAAACCTTTGCATTTACGGTTGTATCGGTATATCCGCAGAACTCTGTCTTTTCAAACTTTTTCAGCTCGTCAAAGCTTTCGGCAGTCCAGCCGAAGTCGCCGAGAGCGGCTCTCGCTCCCCTCGCTCTCTCTTTCTGCTCTTTCATCAAAGCTTCAAAGCCTTCAACGTCAATATCAATTCCCGCCTCAGCAGAGATCTCGCGTGTCAGGTCAAACGGGAAGCCGTAAGTATCAGAAAGCTTGAATACGTCTGCACCCTTGAGAAGATTGCTGTTTTCCGACTTTGCCGCTGCAATAAGCCTTTCAAGCATTTCAAGTCCGCTGTCTACCGTTGCCGCAAAGCGTTCCTCTTCAATGCGTATGACCTTTTTTATATAGTCAAGCTTTTCTGTAAGCTCGGGGTATGCCGTCAGATTTTCTTTTGCAACGACATCGCATATATCAGCCAAAAATGTATCCTTTACCCCCAAAAGTCTTCCGTGTCTTGCCGCTCTGCGAAGAAGTCTTCTCAAAACATAGCCTCTGCCCTCGTTTGACGGAACGACACCGTCGCAAATAAGGAAGGATGTGCTTCTTATATGGTCAGTGATAACACGGAGAGATATGTCCTTTTGCTTATCCTCGCCGTACTTAACATTTGTAAGCTCGGACACCTTTGCCATAATATTCTTAACTGTGTCAACCTCAAAAAGATTGTTTACTCCCTGCATCACGCACGCCAGTCTTTCAAGTCCCATTCCCGTATCAATGTTTGGATGCGCCAAAGGCGTATATGTTCCTACTCCGTCGCTGTCAAACTGGGTAAATACAAGATTCCAAAATTCCATAAATCTGTCGCAGTCGCATCCCGGCTTACAATCGGGGGAACCGCATCCAAATTCCTCGCCTCTGTCAAAATGAAGCTCCGAACAGGGACCGCAGGGACCGCTTCCTATTTCCCAAAAGTTGTCCTCCCCGAGTCTTACTATTCTTTCTGCGGGAACGCCTACCTTGTTATGCCAGATATTGTACGCTTCATCGTCATCTTCATATATCGTAACCCATATTTTTTCTTCGGGCAGTTCAATAACCTTTGTGCAAAACTCCCATGACCAAGTTATCGCCTCTTCCTTAAAGTAATCACCGAAGGAAAAGTTACCGAGCATTTCAAAAAATGTGCCGTGACGTGCAGTTATGCCTACTCTCTCAATATCGGGAGTACGGATACATTTCTGACACGTTGTCATTCGTGTCTTAGGCGGCTCAGACTCGCCCTTAAAATACTTTTTCAGCGGCGCCATACCTGCATTTATAAGCAAAAGCGACTTGTCATCAATAGGCACAAGTGGAAAACTCTTGTGTCTCAAATGCCCTTTACTTTCAAAAAAAGAAAGATATGCTTCTCGTAAATCGTTAAGACCTGTCCATTTCATAATTATATCTCCTTAAAGCTCAATATCCGCTATGTCAAAATCATCTTGTTTTTCAGTCCTGTTTTCCGTATCGGAAGAAACAGCAACTTTTACTACATCTTCAAATTCTGCACCGGAGTTCTGATATAAAATATTCAAAACGCCGAGAAAATCTCTTATTATCTCTCTAGGGGTAACCATTGTACCCGCCCCCGCTCTTGAAAGGCAATCCCTGAGAAACACCTCCGCCTGCTCATCTGTTACGGGCACTTCCCAGCCATAATTCTGTCCGTAAAGATTTTTTACTCTTGTAACCAATGCGTAAAGCTGATTGTCATCAAGTCTCTCAAGCCTGATTACAGGTCCCATAAGGTTTTTGAACTCTGTACTTGCGTATCTGCCCTCTTCAAGACGGCTCTTCAACGCCTCATAGCTGTAAAGTCCCCGTCTCTTATCTTCAAGAAACATCGGCGTTCCGCCGAGAATTATTCCAAGTCCCTTAGAGCTGCCCTGCAATGTATCATTAAACATCGAAAGAAGCTTTTCATAGTTAGCCTCTCTTGATATTCTGTTTGTTATCTTGTATAGGTTCACACACTCGTCAATAAAGACAACGAGTCCTTTATAACCTATCATACGCACAAAGAACGCTAAAAGCTTTATATAATCGTACCAGTTTTCATCATTTATGACAGAAGAGACCCCAAGCTCTTTTTTTGCCTCTGTACGGGTAACATATTCGCCGCGCAGCCAGCGTAAAGCATATCCCTTTAGCTGTTCATCATCATTTTTGTTCGCCTTGTAAAAAGCGTTTACAACACAAGCAAAATCGAAACCGCCCACATGGCTTTCCGCTTCTCTCGTAACTGCGTGTATTTTTCTTTCCACCTCGGCATCAAATTCGGGAGTGCCCGCAGCCAAGCCTGCCATAGCCGTCTCCGACTGTGTGTTCGATATCCATTTGGCGATTATTCCCTGTATCGCTCCCCCCTCGGGCGAGGTCTTGGTACACATATTTTTTACAAGCTCTCTGTAGGTCGCAACTCCGTTGCCCTTAGAGCCGTAAAGTCTTCTTTCGGGGGAAAGGTCGGCATCACAGCAAACAAAGCCCTTTTCTACCGCATACCCTCTTACAAGCTGCATAAGAAAGCTTTTTCCGCTTCCGTATCTGCCTATAACAAGCTTCATAAAAGAACCGCCGTCAGCCACGTTTTCAAGGCTGTCAAGAAGCGCTGAGACCTCACCTTCTCTGCCTATCGCAACATAAGGCGCGCCCATTCTCGGCACAACACCTGCCGAAAGACTTTCAAGGAGAGACACCAATATTCTTTTCGGAACTCTGTTTACCTGTTGAGCCATTGTCTTATCTCCTGTTCATAATCGGATATCAAAGCATATCCGCCGTTTTTCTCCTCTATTCCGATATCACCCAAAATCTCAAAGCACAGCTCATTTACGCACTCTGCCAAAGTTTCGGGCAGCATATAACATTCTTCAGCCACCTTAAGAAAACCTATGCAGTCGTCATTGGCTATGCATATCAATGCCGTTTTCGCTATATCAAGAGACTCGCTTTCAAGCGACCTTGAAGCTTCTTTTGTATCTTCCTGCACCGCAGACTCCGTTTCTTCCTCGTATTCTTCATACTCAACCAATCTGTCGGTTATCTGCCATGACTCTCTTTCTATCTCCCTTGCTTTTTCAAAAGAGACCTCAAAAGGCTTTGTTTGTTCGATCGGGGCTTCATATTCAATAACCTTTCGCGGCTTCTTTTCATAGAATACACAGGGCAGCTCTCTGTCAAAATATTCGTTTATCACATTCTTTTGCTGTTCGGTCAAATTTTGCACCGACAGTCTTGCCCTTATTCCGAGATATGCTCTGACCCTGTTTTCACAGTACCTTACCATATCCGTAACAATAAAGCCAAGGTCGCTTACGTTTTCCAGATCAAAATAATCTATATCTATTTTTCTTTTTGCGTTATATGCGCACAAAGAACCGCTGAAAGCATCTCGAATTATCTTTTTACCGATAAGTCTTCCGCTCTTCCCGTCAAACCTTCCGTCGGACAAAGCAAGCTTTTTTACAGCCTCCGCAAAGCCCTTTCGTATATGCTTTTCAAAGACAGCTTTATTGTCTTCGTTTATATATTTGCTCCTGCTCCACTTATATGAAGAGAGCTTTTCAAAAAGCAGACAGGCATATCTGTCCTCATTTTCAACGTCTATATAAAACTGACCGAATGACGACTCCTCCATTACTCTGTCATAAAATGAAGCTATCCTGCTTAACGGAGGTTGAAGCTTGTTTACAAGACAGTAATCACATACCCATTCTGACAAAAACTTGTCCAGCTTTGTATAGCTTTTTCTGTAATTCTCCCATATATCGCAAAGCATTTCCAATCCGTTTTCACGAGGAATAAAATCGGATAGATTAATTATTTCATATATATAAAGCAAAATATAACTGCTGTCTGCAGGCAGATATTTTTTATTTCTAACGCAATTCCGCCAGTAAAAATACCATTCCCTCTGTCTAATTGACATCTGAATATAGCTCGGCATATACGAAAAATATTTAACAGGTAACACTTCACCGTGTTTCACATTAAAATACTTTTGCGCATCAACTCTGAATCTTTCGTAAAATGTATATTTAGACGGCCATGAATAAATCGAAACCTTGCTTATCAAAGGATTTTCGGGAACATATTCCAACAAAAGCTCCGATGAATACTGCGGCTTAACAACAGGCTCTGAATAAATACTTTTCACCGAACCTGATGTATCAAGAACCAAGACCGTATCAGTATTCAAAATCTTATTTTGACTTTTTTGAATTTTCTTTGGCGGAGTGATCTCTCCGATATTCCAAAAAGTATCGGTTTCTTCGAGTTTTGTACGTTTTTTTAGTTTTTCATCTTCATTCCTGAAAATCATTTATCCATCTCATTCTAATTTCTTGTGGGAATAACATATAAAAATATTAAACAATTTATTATAACATAAAGCCCCTGTAATGTCAATTATTTATAACACAACAGCGCCTCCGATATCGGTTAATTTTTCATCGGAGAGAGACAACACTTTTTTACCGTGCTTCTCGGCAAAAAGACTTATTCTTTCGTAATCGGTATGTTCTGAAATGTTACCAAAAAAACATACCCCCTCCTCCAAAACAACAGACGCTCCTCCTATAAATCCGCAGTCATAGCCGGGGAGATAAATACATTTTTTTTCAACAAGCAGCGCGTCAATACCGTTTTTCGTATATGCGTCATATAGTCCCTTATCTGTAGTTATAAACCCAATTTCAGATACACGGCAGGTTGAACAGGCTGTATATCCTTGTTTAACATTTATAATACTCTTAGCATATTTTTTTATAAACTTTGAAGTACTTGTCTCTTTTGAAAATAGTACGCCCTCTTTTGTCAATACTGCATTAAATAAAACATCGTTGGGATAATCCGCAAAAATCTGTTCATCTGTCGTGTCTATTCTTGTCTGTAAGCCATCAAACAACTGTTTGTTTTGTAAATAATAGTCTGCATGAGTGAGTATAGCGCTGCCGTCAAAAAACAAAAGCATATCTGCGTGAGTAGCCACGGCAGGCTGAAGTTTGTCAAACAACGGAAGCTTTATACAATCATACCCCATTTTTGCTAATGATAATTCGCATTTTTCGGAAACGGTATTTGATAAAAGTATTTTTTTCATTTTCCATCTCTTCCAATCAAAAAAATTAAAAATAAGAGCAAAGCCCGGACGTTTACTTGTCCGGGCTGAAGTACTTCAATATACAATCAGTTAGCTCTTGTAACCTTGTTGGAACGGAGACAACGAGAGCACACATTAACAGTCTTGGGCGTGCCGTTTACAACTGCCTTTACCTTTCTGATATTGGGTTTCCATACTCTGTTTGTTTTACGGTTGGAGTGAGAAACATTAAGTCCAAATGCTACACTCTTGCCGCAGAAATCACACTTTGCCATTCCGATGCACCTCCATTTATAATGAATCAATTAATAAACTTTATTTTAACAGAGTTATTATAGCACAACTGTTTTCAAATTGCAATACTTTTTGAAAATATTGTCAGTTAAAATAAATATTATTGTTTTTGAAATATTTTTTTAATAAATAAAGCCTAAAAGATTGACATTTTGATATAAATATGTTAAAATTAATTACACAGATTTGTATATTTAAGAAGGGATCATGTTATGAAACGTTTATTAAAAAAAGTTCCCGCATTTGTTGTGGTTTGCGTTATTATAGTTGCTACAGTTGTTTTTAGCGTATTTGCAAGCGTGTTTTACAGCAAAGGTGATGTAAACCAAGACAACAATATTGACGAAAACGATTTAATTTTAATTATGAAAGATATTACAGGCGAAACTCCGCTTAACAGTGATGAACTGAAAGATTTAGCTGACTACAACAACGATACTAAAATAGATATTCTTGACGTAATTGCTCTTAAAAAGCAGATACTTTTACTTTCAGAAATTAATGAAGGTTGGACACTGATTTATTAATATCAATAGATAGAAATTCTCCCATCAGGATTTAGATCTTGATGGGATTTTTGTTTTTGTATAGAGGGTATGAGATCCTTCGGCTTTGGCGTAAACCGCCTCCGCTCAGGATGACAAACAACGCGCGTCATTTTGAGCGAGCCTACGCATACTAATATTTTTCGCCAAGCTTTAAGGCGAGTCGAAAAATCCCTTTAGGTTTTTGCAAACTTTTATGAGATCCCTCGGCTTCGATCAAAAAAGGATTGAAATATCTTTTAATGTTACTTTTTACTTCTATGTTGGTTCTTCATTTTTCTCAAACAACTGAACTATTATAATAGCCGCGAACATTACAAGGCAACCGATTATTTCTCTGCCTGTCATTTTCTGCCCGAGAATTATCCAGCCGAAAACCGCCGCAAATACCGACTCAAGACTCATAAGAATAGAGGCTACGGCAGGCTGCAGGTCTTTTTGCGCTATAGTCTGAAATGTGTAACCTAATCCGCATGAGCATACGCCCGTATAAAGTATCGGCACATACGCATTGAGTATGCTTGACATATCGGGCTTCTCAAAAATAAACATAACTACAGACGAAAGTATTCCGCACACATAAAACTGTACGCAAGAAAGCTTCAGTCCGTTGTATATCGCCGCATATTTATCAATTACCATAATCTGAAATGAAAATACAAATGCGCAAATGAACACCAATGTATCTCCCTTAGACAGCACTAATGATTCCTTCATACACAAAAGATACATTCCGATAACCGCAAGTATTACGCCTATCCAAACATTCAGTCCTGTTTTCTTATTTAAAAATATACCTAATATCGGTATAACTATTATGTAAAGGCTGGTCAAAAAGCCTGCTTTCCCTACTGTTGTATAAATTATGCCGAACTGCTGTAATGTGCAGGCTATCATCAAAAATACGCCGCATACAGTGCCGCCGAACAACACTCCCTTAGGGTTATAATCCGGTCTGTCTTCTCCCGGATCTCTTTTGCCTAGCCAAAACACAAGCGGCAACAGCACCGTTCCGCCAAGCATAAATCTTACAGCCTGAAATGTCAAAGGACCTACATGTTCCATTCCCTCACTTTGAAATGACATAGCAGCACCCCAAACGAGTGCCGCTATCATAAGCATCAAGGCTGCCCTAAACTTTTTAAAATTCATAAAATCTATAAACCCTATTTCCCGTAATTTTTTAACCGAAAAGTACTTCTTCGGCAACGTCAGCTGCAACTCTGATACATTCATCACAGGAAACTGTCGGTGTTCCCGATTTCAAACCTTTAATGTCCTCACAGGTAGTTGCCAAGCATTTGGCTTCAAACAAATCTGCTATTTTACCTGCAAGCTTATATGTAGACGATTTAGTCGAACCGCAAAGATCGCCGTTACTTGAAACAAGCCCTGCAAGCATAACAGCTCCCGATAGAGCACCGCAAGCATTCTTTCTGTTGCCCATACCTGCGCCAAACCCCTCAGAAAGCTTATAAAGCGTAGCTTCATCAATACCTATTTTGTCGCTAAAAGCGCAAATAACCGCCTGCGCGCAATTATAGCCTTTCGCGTGGTTTGCCAACGCCTTTTCAGAATAATTACTCATTTTAATATACCTCTTTATTTATCAACAAAACTCTGCCTCATCAACATAGTCGTCGGTAAGAATCTCCATATCGCCGTCATTGTATTCATATTCGTCATCGCCAAGAAACTCCGAGAGAAGATCTTCTTCTGCCTTTACGCTCTTTGCATGTTTATAGAGCAAAGCTCCGCCTGCAATTCCGCCTGCTGCTGACATTGCCAGCAAAACAGTAGCCAAATTTTTCTTTTTTGCAAAAAGCAAGAAAAACAATACCGCCATAGATATTGATTGGATCAACAGTGTAATTCCTGCGTAAAAAGCTGTCTTCTTGTACATTTTTAAATCCTCCCTTTATTTAAATAAGTATAAAAAATCAAATCTGCGCCTGTGATTTCAAATATGCATTAATAAATCCGTCTATCTCTCCATCCATAACAGCCGAAATATTTCCGTCTTCATAACCCGTTCTGGTATCCTTTGCCAATGTATAAGGCATAAATACATACGATCTTATCTGTGCGCCCCACTCAATATTGGTCTTAACCCCCTTAATATCTTCAATCTTATCGAGCTTTTCTCGTTCTTTTATTTCCATAAGCTTTGCCTTAAGCATCTTCATAGCAGTTTCCTTGTTCTGCAACTGACTTCTTTCGGTCTGACAGCCTACAACGATACCCGTGGGAATATGCAAAATTCTGATAGCCGAATCGGTCTTATTAATATGCTGACCTCCTGCGCCGCTTGAACGGTGGGCTGTAATTTCAAGCTCTTCTTCCTTAATCTCTATCTTTCCGTCATCCTCAAACTCGGGCATTACCTCAACAGAAGCAAAAGATGTATGGCGTCTGCCGGATGCATCAAACGGAGAAACTCGCACCAAACGGTGAACACCGTTTTCACCCTTAAGGTAACCGTAGGCGTTTTCGCCTTCAATCATAATGGTCGCGCTCTTAAGCCCTGCTTCATCACCGTCAAGCCAATCAATAAGCTTAACATTGTATCCGTGGCGCTCGCCCCAACGTGTGTACATACGGTAGAGCATCTGCGCCCAGTCCTGAGCCTCAGTACCGCCTGCACCGGGATGAAATGAAACTATCGCGTTATTCTTATCATATTCACCGGAAAGCAATGTTGCTATTCTTCTTGTCTCAATTTCTTCGGAAATGGAGTTCTGCTCAGCCAAAACCTCTTCGAGAACGCTTTCGTCGTTTTCCTCAAGTCCCATTTCGGCAAGAACTACCGCATCCTCGCAACGCTTTTTCAGGTTTGTAAATGCTTCCACCTTGTCCTTCATGGATTTTATCTGCTGCAGAATGGTACTCGAATCGGTAGAGTTCCAAAAGTCGGGAGCCAATGTCTTTTCCTCAAGCTTTGCAATATTCACCTTAAGCTCCTCTATTTTCATCGCATTTCCAAGCTCGTCTATATCTCCGTTAAGTCTTATAAGCTCACGTTTTGCTTCTTCAAGTTGTATAATCAAGGGGATCCTCCTAAAATATAATAACAAAGTCTATCTATAATATTATAAACAATACTGCCCGTTTTGTAAACGTTTTTTTGAATTTTTTTACTTTTTATACAGAAAAAGAAGGGTTTGTGTTATATATTTCTGTGGAAATACAGTCATTAAACGTATTCACAAGCATCTCAAGGCGATTACACACTATATTCTCGGTAAAATAATGCCCCGCACATATAAGATTTATGCCCATTTCCTTTGCATCGTGCTCACTGTTAAACGGCATTTCGCCCGTTATCAATGTATCACAACCGCATTTTACTGCCTCTTCAAGATACCCCTTTCCGCTTCCGCCGACAACAGCTATCTTTTTTACAAGCTTGCCACCGTCAACACATATGAGCGATCTGTCGGTATTAAGCCATTCTTTTATAAGAGCAGCCACACTGCGTAATGTCAGCGGAGTCGGATATTCGCCCATCCTGCCTACGTCAGAAAAATCGGTTATGTTTCTCATTCCAAAAATATCTGCCAAGGCATCGTTCACTCCGCCGCTCACCTTGTCAAGACGGGTATGGAAAGAAAACGCCGCAATGTTATTTTTTATCAGCTTACAAAGCTTGCGGCAAAGATGATCTTCACAGTCGATCTTCTTTATGGGAGAAAAAATCAGCGGATGGTGAGATATAATGCAGTCAAAGCCGTTTTCTGCGGCGTATTCAACCGCGCTCTCAGATATATCAAGACAAATAAGCGCCTTCTTTACTTCTTTTTCGGGAGACGGAACACACATTCTGCCGTCATTGTCCCACTCGCACGCAAGCTCTGCCGGAATTGCGTTTTCCAAAAATCTATATAACTCATTTACCGTCGCCATAATATTTCTCCTTTATTTCTGTCAGCTGCGCAAGACACTGCTTTTCAGATGAAACATCAAGTCCTGCATTTTCTCTGCCCTTTATTTTTACATTGGTTCTGTCAATGACCTTTTCAACAAGCTCACCGAAAAGTCTTTCGGCTTTTTTTATATTGATCTTTCCGAGCAGATATTCCGCCTCGGACATCTCGGTACTCATTCCGTTATATTCGGCGCATATTATCTGATATATTTTCCCCTCTTTGACGATATGTTCATCAGTTATAATATATCCGTTTTTACACAAAAATCTACGCAAAGAATCTTCCTTAGTCATGGGCTGTAATATAAACTTAACATTATCTTTATTAATTGTTGCTTCGGAAAGTATCTGCTCTATAAGCTCACCGCCCATTCCTGCGATAACTACACAGTTGGGAGAAAAGCTTTCTATACCTTTCAGGCCGTCCGTCAGATATGTATCTATTACATCTTCAAGTCCGTATTTTTTTATGTTTTTTACCGCTTTTTGCAAGGGCATTTCGTTTATATCTGCTGCTACCGCGCTTTTTATTCTGCCCTTTTGCGCAAGATATACGGGCAGTTTTCCGTGATCCGTGCCTATATCAGCTAACACCGCGCCATCGTGTACACAGTTTGCAATACAAGCCATTCTTTTATCAAGTATTATATCAGCCATTTGTTACTCCAAAACAAAAAGGGACTTAAACACTAAGCCCCTTTTTTTACTTTTAGTTCTTTGATGCAAAATATGCGTTAAGCTTTTCTACAAGCTCGTCTGCATCTGTTCCGTGAACAGCGCAAGCCGCTTCAATGCTCTCGCCTCTTGATGCGGGGCAGCCGAGGCAGTGCATTCCAATCGCAAGGAAAAATTCTGCTGTACCTCTATCGTAATCAAGTACATCACCGATGATTGATTCTTTTGTTACCTTCATTTTTATTAACCTCCATGATAATATTTTTATTATATATATTATACCCATATTTCACAAAAATGTCAATAAGAAGATAGATCTAATATAAAAATTTCAAATGGCGGTGTTGAAAAACCAACACCGCCATTGTTTAATGGATAAATTAATTATCAATATCTTTCGGTTTCATTTCTCTTTTTGCCACCAAATGCGGTTACGACAAGTCCACCGATACTTACAAACATGAGAGAGAACCAAATATAGAAATTACTGCCTGTCTGAGGAGAGTTGGAATCAGGGTTATTATTTTGGGTGGATACCTCATTGGTTATATAGACGTTTTTACCCTCCGTAACAACCGCCTTGTTTGTAATAGCAGCGCTGATTGCATAGCCGACTTTGACCTTAAAGGATACAGTTACGCTTTCACCTGCTTCTACTTCCAAATTCCATGTGATAACTCCGTCCTTGTATACACCGTTGTTGTCGGCAGAGCCTTCTTCATACGTTGTATATTCAGGAATTGTATCTGTAATTTTTACAGTTACCTTCTCCAAAGAGGTGTTTTTGTAGCTGATAGTATAAATCAATATATCATTACACTTAACAGTCTTGCCATCAATGTTAACATGATCGTTATCGGCTGCAAAAACTTTCTTTTCAACATCATCTTCAACCGTGTAGTTGGTGACCCACTCAGTTTCGTAGTTATTTGTTCCGTCTGTTGCTGTCGCCTGATTCTTGATGGTTACAGCGCCGATATCGGAATTAACGGTAACCTTGAATGCAACCGTTACTGTAGACCAAGCAGGAACATTGTCAATCTTCCAAACGATAGTGCCGTTGCTGTACACACCGCCATTGTCGGCAGAATCTGCAACATATGTCGTATTCTTGGGAATATCGTCAGTAATCTTAATATCAACAGCACTGCCGGAAGCATTGGTAAAGCTTATTTTATAAATAAGTTCGTCACCCGCGTATACCTTTTTGCCGTCAATGTTTGCGGTAATATCTGACGGTGAGAATACTTCCTTCTCCAATTCCTTCTCAACCGTATGGTTTACAACCTCATTTGTATTGTAAATATTTACACCGTCACGAACAACTGCGGTATTGGCAACAATTGCCTCAGTCTCGTCCACCTTAACATTAAAGGAAACCGTTACACTTTCGCCTTTTGCTACATTAATAACCCAGTTTACATGAGTTCCGGCATATGTTCCGTTGTGGGAAGCTGAACCCTCCACATAAGAAGTATGTTCGGGAATAGTATCCATAATGTCTACAACAACATTTTCACCGGTATAGTTGGTGTAGGTGATGAAATAAGTCAGTATATCGCCTGCTTTGACCTTTTTGCCATCAATTTCGGTAGTAGCATTGCCTGCGAGATAAACTTCTTTCTCTGTAACCTCATCAAATGTTGCATTGGTAAACGCAACGCCCGTGGACACGGAAGCAGCAGACTCGGTGGAAACTCCGGTAATCATATTTGTAACAACTGCCTTGAGTTGTCCATCACCTATGTCGCTGACCTGAACAGTAAACTTGTGCTGGGCACGGTCATATACAACATCTTCAATTGGTTCTGCGGTTGAATCCTCTACAATTACGAAATAATATGTGCCGGTAGTACTGAATGTTCTTGCAAATGCAAATGCACCATCTATATTCTTAGCGGTAGCAAGAAACTCTGCGGAACCATTAGTAATGTCAAAAGAATTGTCGGTCTTGTAAAGCTTAAAGGTAAATGTGTTATCTGCCAATACTGCGCCCTTCAACTCTTTTGTTCCGTTAAATGTAACCTGCGCAGATTTTGCTGTATAGGTGTTTTCAAACTTAATGTCTGCATTCTTGACATTCGCAGAAGCGCTCAGTACACCATTGGTATCGGTAACTGTAACAGTTACGGTAACGGGGGCGTTTACTCCGTCATAGCTTACACCGGTTACATTACCGCGAACCTCTTTGATTGTATAGGTATATGTACCTACCTCGGTATATGTGATCGACTTAAAGCCAAAGCTACCATCAGCCTTGTTTGTAACAGTATCTTTCAGTACGTTTCCTTCATACAGTTCAAACGAGAATTCGCTGTCTCTTGGAGCGCGGCCTTTGAGAACCTTAATACCGCCCAATGCATATTCGGTAGATGTCGCCTTATAGCTGTTGTTAAACGTTACAACATTTGAAACAGAATCTTCAAAGTAATAACTTGCAACCAATTTACCGGTAGCCGAATCATTTGATACTTCTACAACCAGATCGTAGATAGTTGGATCATAACTCATACCGTTTAGTACATATTTTCCGGTAGCTGAATTATAAACCGCGCCTGTGGGAATGTACTCAACGATATCGTATTCATATTTTCCGATTCCCTCAAAAGTAAGCGCTTTGTCAAAATCTACAAAGTGAACATCACCATTTAGATTATTTGTACCTGTAAGTATTGGGTTAGTGCGTTCACCGTTTTTGTAAACATAGAATGTGAACTGCCCTGCTTCGAGTGTCTTTCCTGTAAGTACTTTTTTAACTGCACCGTCAAGATTGACTGAAGCATCTTCCGGATCATAGGTGTTCACGAAAGATACAGCGCCTTTTGTGGCATCTGCGGTATCTATGCTTACTTTTTCATTATTATTTTGGGAATTGGTTTTTTCAATATCCAAAACTGCGGTCAATTCACCGTTGTTCCCGCTAACCGTAACGGTAACGCGATATTCTGCGTTAGAATATGTCCAGCCGTAAGCCCCCCTGTTAATTTCGGTAAGTACATAGTAATAAGTACCTGCAGTATTATAGGTTGCTGTAAGCCTTGCTTCGCCTGCCGCATCAGAGAATACAGAAAAGTCAGAAGCTTCGTTGCCTGTCAAGGCGTTCCAAGAGGAATCTGTCTGTACTGCCTTAAATTCAAAGCCTGCTTTTGAAACTGTTGTATCACCCGATTTGTTAACAACATCCTTGGTAATATCAATGCTTACAGGCGCTGTATTGTAGGTATTGTTAAATGTCACCTCATAAGAACCGTCGGTAATTTCGGTATTATTCAAATCGGTAACCGTTGCTACAAGCTGTCCGCCGTTGTCTGTAACGGTAACATCAAATGTATAGAGTGTTCTGTCGTAGGTTACGTTGGTAACATTTCCCTTTACCTCCAACACCTGATAAGCATATGTGCCAATCTCGGTATAAGTAATACCTTCAAGAACATTCTCTATAGTAAAGGTTTTCGTTCCTTCTTCATTTGCGCCATATGGAGTTTCGGCAGTCTTTCCGCTGATGTCTTCCCATGCAGTTCCATTCCATTTCTGAACCTTGTAAACGAACTTTCCGCCGTCATGGCTGCCTTCGGCTTCAAAGTTCTTAGTGCCTTTTATATCCAAGTCTACTGTAGTAGCTCTCGGTGTATATCTATTGATGATAACTGCAGTTGCATTAGCATTCGCAGGAATCACAACTGCATTATCATTATCGGCAGTTCCGCCGGAATGGTTACGGGTACGGTAAGATACTGTAAAATGACTTCCGGGCGCAGACTCGGTAACAGTTGCCGCTGTTCCCACAGGTAAGCGCAGAATTTCAATTGTCTGTCTTGCCTTAATTTTAAATGTCATATTTCCGTTGGAATCTACAGTTTTTTCATAAGAAGATGTTTGTGCGCTATCTTCAATAGTAAATGTCTTTCCTGCAAGAGACGCGCCTACATTTACAGTAATATCAAATTCAGTATCAAAAACACTTTGGGGAACTGTGTGATCACTTGTAATTTCTTTTGTTATAAATAAATTGCCGTATTTGTAGGGGGCATTGGTAATTACAGCAGGCACAAACTGCGAAGCGCCGTTTAATGCCTCACTCACCAACGGTATCTTAACCTTGTCAGTTTTGCTTTCGACATAGTAATCACCGTTAATAACCTCACCGATTTCACATTCAGTACCACCGGGAATACCGCTGATATATACGGTTTCTCCTGCTTTCACATTTACGGTAAGAACATTTCCGCTGTAAGTAGAAATAAGAGATGTTACATCATTTCCGTTTGAGTCAGTAACAATCGGAGTTGCAACAACGCCGTTTGGAATAGTAACGGTAAGCGCATAGGTGTCGTCTGCATTACCAATAGACTCGGTTACAGCCTTCGTAAGAGCAATGCCTGTATCAACCTTGACAGTCAACCTACCGTTGTTGCCAAGCCAAACTACCACGCTGTTACCGTTGTGTTGTGATGCGGTATCGTGGGTATATTCAGGAGCATATCGGTCATTTGCAGTCTGTGTATTATTTTCTGTCTTTTCTACCCTCATATTATGCAAACGGCTGGTACGCAAAGATCCCACGCCCAACACTGCGTAAAGCTCCGCATTCGGATTGTTTTGCTTATAAGCATTGATCGTATCTGCTACCGCATCCTCTGCAATAGCCTTGCCATTATTAAGATATGTTTTGGTGTTTGCATCATAAAACGCTACAGACTCCTTCAGATAGCCCCAATCGGTATACACCAAATAGGTTACTTCCTCGGCTGCATTGGCAGCATCGGTAGCATCTGCGGTAGGATGGTAATAAGAAACATAAGTATAAACCTTGTCTGTATCATTAGCAGCCAGATACTCGTCATATGACATCCATGTCAGGTTATATTTAGATTCATCCCAAACAATACCGTACTCGTTGTTTTCGGGAATATCAACAGTACTGCCGTTAGACTTATTGGTTATCTTTGTAAAAATACCCTGATTGGTCTGATGGTAATAGTATCTGTTTGCATCAGAGGGCTGGAAGCCGACGTGGGCATCCCCTTTGGTAACAACCTGAGAATTATCGGCAGGATTCATAACACCAAACTGATTGCTGTAGAAAGATACAGTTCCCTCTGTATCGTCAATATACTTGTAACCCTGAATTTTGGATACATCAACCTCGCCGTTAGGAAGAAGAATGTCAGAATCTACTCCAACTGTGTAATATACACGCAAGGGAGCCTGCATAAATTCAGTAATGGTAGAGGTAGTGGATTCTCCTATAGTTTCAGAGATAACCTGCTCCATAATAATAGGAAGTATTTCTTGATTTATTCTAATTTCAAGTTTCTGTGTTCCGTCTGTCTGCTCTGTTACGGAAATGAGAATATCCTCGGCAGTATTCCACGCCTCATTGGTAGTGGGGTTAGTGCCGTTAGCCTCGGTAACTGTATAAATACCGTCTGCAATTTCCACAACACCGTAAGAGTTTCCGAAAAGGGTTACAGCCTGAATTTCCTTTATCTCCATATACTGACCGACAAAGTCAACGTATATCAACGGAGTGTCATCAACACCGGTTCCGCCCGCAACAGAACTACTGCTTGAAATGGGGTTGAACACGCCAGAAGAAAGTTCTTCGTAGATCTGTTTGAATGTATCCTGCAAATCCGCATTGGAAACATCATAGTATGTATCTGCATAATTAATGTTTGCAGCAATCTTTGCATCGGTAATCAAACCGTTTTGATTGGGATAATTGTGGTTAAATGTCCAATTGTTATAAGTTACATTTTGACCGCTTGCCCATTTCTGAAAATTCTCATAAGCTCTCTTAACTTCAGTATTAGCGTTGCTTGAGCTAAATCCGTTTCTGGCATCAGAAGGATTCATTAATAGTCTTGCTACTACATTGTTTGTAATATCTACGCCTACAGTATATACGGTAGCATCCTTTCCGTATTTTGCTTCGATCTTTGTCTTTGTATAAGCTGCATTCAGCAATGTGCTGAGATAAAGGTTTCTGTCGCTTGCACTTGTGCCATCTTTGTCATTATGGCTTGAAATCTCATAGAAGCCTTCCTGACTTGCGCGGTTTGCCTGCCCATCGGTTAAAACTATGGCAACAGGGATACGTCCCTCAACATTAGATGCGTTTGCAAGAATATTAAATCCTCTGTCAATACCCAACTGCAAATTTGTACCCTGAGTATAACCGTTGTCCTTTCCAAGCACTCTGTTGTTGTTATCATAAGCGGTAACAACACCTGCATCGGAAGAACCGTTATTATAATAATCGGTAACTACCAGTTCAATTCCGTTATTGTATGCAGCCAACGGGAGTACAGTTTCGCTGTCCTTGTTATATGTAACAATAGCAATACGGACATTGTTAATGGTAAGAAGATCTTCAAGAAGCGCGTTTGCCGCAGTAATAGTACGTTCAAGGCGAGTAACCCCCTGAGCATCCTCATCATCCATTGAAGTAGATGTATCAAGCACAAGTACAACGTCCATAGGACCGGTAGAACTAACAGTACTCTCAGTTGTCATAGTAGAACCAAGTGCTGAAAAGATAATCTGGAATGCCTCGTCATCCTCGAGAGATACCTTGAAAGATGAATCATCTTCTCCCTTACTGTTGAGAATTGCAGTGTCGCCGTTTTTGTACACGGACTTATCTACCCACACACGACCGGCATAGCGGTTGCCGTCAATAGCGGTTCCCATCATTTCTTCCCAGCTATCTGCTGTACCGGAATCTACAACAGCTCCTATGACAGCAGATTGTGCCAACGGAGTTATCGCCGCCATAGTAGCCAACGGAATATAGCTAACAATCATTACCAAACAAAGAAAAAGACTTAATAATCTTTGTGAAATTCTTGTCTTTGTCATTTTTATATCCTCCTCAACAAAACACTTTCGCATTTGGCGTTTAAAACAATTCGGTATAGTAATTTTTTTATGCCAAACACAAATTTGGGGTTTGTTTTTTTTCTTTTATCTTAACACCTTCGTGATGATATTTTATTAAGTATATTTTACTTGTTTTAAATAAACATGTCAATACTTCTTTTTAAAAAAATGCATACAATATAAGATTTTTAATATCCAATTTCTGTTTGTTTTGTATTGACTTTTGCTGTAATTTGAATTAAAATGAAAACAATAGTAATATAATATACTATTAATATCAGAAAGAGAGATAATTTATTATGGATTGTATTTTTTGCAAAATAATTTCGGGTGATATTCCCTCAAATAAGGTTTATGAAGACGAACAAATTCTTGCGTTTCACGATATTGCTCCACAGGCACCGGTTCACGTTATTGTTATTCCAAAACAGCACATCCAGTCGGCTGATGATGTAAATAACTTCAACAGTCCCATTGTGGCAAAAATTTTTGAAGCAATTCCAAAAATTGCAAAACAATGCAATCTTGAAAACGGATACCGCATTATAACAAATGTCGGAAGCGACGGCTGTCAGTCGGTCGGTCATATGCATTTTCACATTCTCGGCGGAAAAAAACTCCCCGAAGGCTTGGCATAAAAAATACGCTTTAATTATAAGGTAAACACAGAAAAACTCTATCCAAAAAATTGGATAGAGTTTTCTATGTTTATATACTTTTTTTCTCTTGCTTTTTCATTATACCGAGAACCGTTACAATAACAGGAACAGCAACCAGTGTCATTACCGTTTCCGGACCGAGATATGTTATGTTGTAAACAAAAGAATACAGCCACATACCTACAGTCTGTACATATTCGTTCCACTCAAGATTTTTTGTTATCTCATACCAAACAACAGCGCCGTTTACAAAATGACTCATAAATCTTACAACACAGGCAAGCGACACACCACTTAATGCAATTACGGTTAAATTTGTTTTTTCATTCTTTGCAAATTTAAATTTTCTGAACGCGCCGGCAAGACCGATTGATGTATATGCTGCGATATAGTCAAGCAAAATTACAACGATTATTCCCGTAAGTGTAGGAACATAAGCAAAGTTACCTGCCCCCATCCACAACTTAAATATTGAAAATAC
Organism: Eubacteriales bacterium; assembly: GCA_045645205.1. Classification (GTDB taxonomy): domain Bacteria; phylum Bacillota; class Clostridia; order Oscillospirales; family CAG-272; genus RGIG1995. The sequence continues at coordinate 2,365 of JAZRIJ010000030.1, read as the reverse complement.
GAAGGCAGAACCAAGTCCCCAACCAAGACCGTGCCTTATTGATATTATCATAAGCGGAACCATCGAAAATAACGTCACCGAACCTCCAAGCGGCGCTTCATAAATTTTTATAAACGATAATATAACCGTTGCGGCTATAAGTATGGCACACTCGACCATTGTTTTTGTTTTGTTATTCATAATTAAACAATTCCTTTTCTAAACGATATAGTTTCTATATGTAAAAAACGTAATCACCGTCGCTATGTATGCATTTTGAGCTCTGAAATGCAACTATAAGTCATTTTTTTGCCACTTTTGCAACAATGACAAAACCTAAAAAACAAGATCCCCGCCTCAAAACCGGACAGGGATCTTTTGTTTCAATACATCTTATACTTCCTACGCCGGCATTATCCGTTTCAGGTTTAAAGGGTTCGGCTCTATAGCAACCGTCTCAGCTTTTAACAGCACCCCTGACAAGTATTTACTTTTTTAAAAATTATTTATTGAGCATCTTTGCAATCTCATCACCGAGATTGTCTTCTCTCTTCTGGAGACCTTCTCCCTTTTCGTAGCGATAGAAAGAATCGATCTTAATAGAACCGCCAAATTCCTTAGCGCAAGCCTCAACATACTTTGCAACTGTCATGGAGTCATCCTTAACATATGCATTTTCTGTAAGGCAGTTTGCTTCATAGAACTTACCGAGCTTGCCTGTAGCAATCTTTTCAAGTATCTGGTCAGGCTTGCTTGCGTTCTTGGGATCGTTCTTGAGCTGAGCTTTGATAATGCTCATTTCTTCTTCAACTGCGCTTGCGGGTACTGCTTCTCTGTCAACATACTGAATGTTGGGATATGCAGCTACCTGAAGAGCAATATTCTTTGCCATTTCTGCAAAGCCTTCGTTATTCTTTGCGGCATCGTCAGCTACGAACTTAACGATAACGCCTGTTGTACCCTTACCGTGAATGTAAGAACTCATTGTGCCTTCAACCATGAGGAAACGGCGGATAGACATATTTTCGCCGATCTGGAAGATCTTGTCCTTCAATGCGGCTTCAACTGTCATACCGTTTGCCATTACAAGAGCATTAAGCGCCGCAACGTCTGCAGGCTGATTGTCAATGATAAGCTTAAGGATTTCCTTTACAAATGCCTGGAAGCTTGCATTCTTTGCAACGAAGTCAGTTTCGCAGTTAACTTCGATCATAGCCGCTTTATCGCCTTCAACGAGAATATCTACGAGACCTTCTGCAGCGATTCTGTCTGCCTTCTTTGCCGCAACAGCAAGACCCTTTTCTCTCAATACTTTTATTGCTTCATCAAAGTCGCCGTTTGCTTCAACCAATGCCTTCTTGCAGTCCATCATTCCGCAACCGGTCTTTGCTCTGAGGTCGGACACGACCTTTGCTGATATTGTTGCCATTTTTATTTCCTCCGATCAATTCAGTTAATTTTAAAATTATTCTGCCTTTTCAGCGTCTTCTGCTTCTTCTGCTTCGGTAATCTCTTCTACTGCGCTTTCAAACTGTTCGCCCTGCTTGCCTTCAATGATTGCATCTGCAATAACAGAAGAAATAAGCTTGATTGCACGAATAGCATCGTCGTTACCGGGGATGAAGTAATCTGCATCATCGGGGTCGCAGTTTGTGTCAACGATAGCAACAACGGGAATACCGAGTTTCTTTGCTTCGAGAACTGCATTTCTTTCTTTGCGGGGGTCAACGATAAATACGCATGAGGGAAGTCCGGGCATATCCTTTATACCGCCGAGGTTCTTTTCGAGATCAGCTATCTCCTTAAGTCTCTTTGCAACTTCTTTCTTGGGAAGAAGATCAAATGTGCCGTCTTCCTGCATCTTAAGGAGGTTATTAAGTCTATCAATAGACTTGTTGATTGTCTTGTAGTTTGTGAGCATACCGCCGGGCCAACGTACATTTACATAGTACATACCGCATCTCTGCGCTTCTTCCTTGATTGCTGCAGCAGCCTGTTTCTTTGTTCCTACAAACAGCATTGTACCGCCTTCCGCAGCGAGATCGCGTACAAACATATAAGCTTCTTCAAACTTCTTAACAGTCTTCTGAAGGTCAATGATGTAAATGCCGTTTCTTTCTGTGAAGATGTACTCAGCCATCTTAGGATTCCATCTTCTTGTGTGATGTCCAAAATGGACGCCTGCTTCAAGCAGTTGTTTGATTGTAATTACTGACATTTTTAAATGTCCTCCTTCGGTTATTTCCACCACAGATCGCCGAACACATTTGTGCACCGAAAGCATAATCTGTGTGTGAATTACATAAGCCTAAATATAATACCACATTCTATATTATAATGCAACCATAATTTTCTCTGTTAATAAATAATTTACATTATCATTTCC
>JAZRIJ010000029.1:0-63827 GCA_045645205.1 Eubacteriales bacterium | reverse complement strand
ATAAACTCGGGCACTTCCATGGGCGAAACACCAGTCGTGTGTTAAAAATCAACGATAATCTTTTCGAATATAGAGTGTCTAATCCAAATTATCGTATATATTATACTCGTGCAGATGATAATATTGTAATTTTATTAACCTTATTAAAAGATCGTTCAGATATTTCAACAAATACAATGAACACTTTGATGAGAATGAAAAATTGTGAGTATGAAAAAGCCGTTAGTTGATTGTGGTTTGACTATATTGTAATTTGCGGTTATTTTCTCTGGACTTCGCAAAATCTTTGTGGTATATGTTTGTACTGCAAAGGAGGTGCTGATATGGCACGAAAAGAAAATACAATCAAAAAGAGCGGTTTTGCACCGAATGGTGTAGAGTCGCTCTTCTCTTATGGGGAGGTGCAGAAATGACAACACTTGAAGATTTATACTATGGCAACATCAGTCCACACGAAAGGTATATTAAACGAGGAACGAGAGTAGACAAACTCGTAAAGCTGATATGCAAGAATGAGGAAGAACTCAATTCGGGACTCACAGAGAAACAAAAGGAAATCTTTGAAAAGTTCAAGGATTGCACAAGCGAACTGTCATGCATCACCGAGCGTGAGGCATTCGGTTCGGGGTTTATCCTTGCAACGCGCATTATGGTGGAAGTGATGCAGGGCTTGGAGGAGGTCGAGGATATATGAGAAAAATCATAATCCTTCTTCTCTGCTGTGGGGTGCTCGTAAGTATGGTGGGATGCGGTGGCAACTCTGCACCGCCACCTACAGAAAGTCCGCCGACAACGATATCGAAAATAATAACAGCTGAAACACCTGCCGAACCAATACCGCCTACAACGGCGGTAGAGCCGACAGAGAAAGAAAAAGAGCCTCTCCCGACCGAGAGCGTGGATCAGGCAACCAAACCGACTGTGACCGCCACAGCGCCTTCAACAACGGCAAAGCCGAAAGAGGAAACAAAGCCTACTGAAATAGCAAAACTGTCGGCGGCGGAAAATACCGAGCCAAAGGTTGAAGAAACTCCAAAAGCGGAAAAAACATATGCGGGAATAGAGTGGCCGGAGGTTGATGTTTCAGACATCGAAAGGCTTGTAATTGAAAAGATAAATGCCTATCGAATAGCGCAGGGTGACATGGCAGCAACAATGCTCCCAGGATTGACAGATGTAGCACGGTACAGAGCAAATGAGCTCACGACCAACTTTTCCCACACAGATATTCGTGATGTGTGTAGAGAATTAAAATACGGCGAGTTCGTAGATATGACACGCTATGGTATGACCGCCGAGGATAGTTACTATCAGGGTTACAGCCGTGAAGCCATAGGTATGGGAGAATGGTTCGGCACGGCAGAAAGTATGTCAGATCGTATCGCAGATGGCTTTCATCACAGCGAAGGTCACTGGTCGTATGTCGGTAACTCCAAGTATCCATACATTGCTGTAGGTGTAATCAAAGCAAACGATAAATGGTATGTCTGCATCTGTATGAGCAAAGAAAACTACGGTGGATAAAAACAAGGCGATTTGAGGCGGGCGTTTGCTCGGGCGAGTAAACACTCGCTTTTTCTTTTTAATCGCAACAAGGAGCAAAATAACGCCCGAAAACGCCAGAATTATAGTAGATCAAAAAATTTTTTGAAAAATTTTTTCGTAGAATATTTATTACTAAAAACTACGCAAAATTAACAAAAACACTGTATGGAAATAATGGACGATTTTTTGCTGAAAACGTTGATGCCATGCGGTTTTCGGGGTGTTGACAAGGTGATTTTCGGTTGTTATAATGAGGTTGTACCAATGGAAAATGGTGCTTACAATTGAATAAAAAAGGATGTCGGGTACAAAGCCGTCGTGACCTTAACAGGAAAGCAAAGATGGACAACGCCGCCATGACCTCAAACAAGTGAGCGAGCGATAAGCGTATGTGCCGAACCGAAATAGCGACAACATTTTTTCGGTTTGCGATGACCCACGATTGGTATGATGATACTTCTGCATGGCAGCTCATAGGCATATGAGATGTGGACGGACAGGGATGGAATTGAAGCCCTATTTGTTACATATGATTCTCTCGTTCTCACGGTACAATCCAAGAGATAGATGTTGCGAGAAACCAAACATCCTTCGTTTAACACAGCAAATTAATTTTAGCACAGACCTTATTAACATCACTTCCCTTATGACCCTTATGCGCAACGAGAAAGAACAAAGAATTTTTATGTGATTCTAATGCAATGCCAAGGGAGTACTATATCCAAAATTAAATACTAACAGAAAGACCACTTACAAGGAACTAATCGTTTCATTGTGAGTGGTCTTAATTTTTTGCAAAGGAGAATTTATATGATAAATACCCAACCATCAAGGAGAGATTTCTTTGTAGTGGCAAACAGAATTTTTGAACTCCAACTCAAGCCGCGAGATTTTACAGTGTACTGTTGCCTGCTACGACACGCTGATATTGCAAACCATACTTGCTTTCCGTCAAGGCGATTGATTTCGGAAGAATGTCAGATTGACAAAAAGACGGTAGACATAGCTCTCAACAATTTAATTGATATCGGATTGATTAGAAAGATAACACGAACTCGGTTCGATGGCAGTAAAACATCCAACCTCTATCATGTAGTCGATCTAACAAAAATCAATAGCGAATAAATCTCAGTTGGGTAGGTTCGAAACTTCTTATCAATAACAAGACCCATAGAACAAAACCCAGTAATCTTACAACAGAATAAAAAATATATAAGCAGCTAATATAAAGCGCAATAAGCTGGTGGAAATGCAATCTCTGCCTTATTTCCTTCTTTTCTGCCGTAGTGGTAACACACTTGGATGAAAAGAAAGCAGGAGAAAGGAAAGGTGCCGCAAAACGCCACCTTTCCGACTCACATCGGACGGCAATGCCGACCGTTAGGGGCTTTGTGGGCTATTCACAAGTTAAATTACAGGTGTGCTACCTTTTTGCGATTAGCGCCGCAAATGTGCTACCTTTGGAAATTATTCCACCACCCATTTAATACTCGAAATATCGAAAAAATGAAAGGAGAACCTTCATGAGTTACAGATATTATTTCAAAATGTTTAAGAATGAACCCGATGTGTTGACCGTGCCGGATGTGGTAAGGCTGTTGCAGTTCGGGAAGAATACCGTCTATGGTCTTATCAAAGAAGGTAGGATTGGCAGCATCAAGCAGGGCAAGAAAATTATTGTACCGAAGGTTTGTTTGGTTGAGTTTCTGACCAATGCAGGAAACTATCAGACTCCGTCCCCGACAGTCCCGAATAATCTCTGGACTTATGAAGATGGTTGTGATAGTGTTGGTGTTGCCCGAGATGACAAAGGACAACTTCAAAAGAAAGGAGCGTGAGCAAATGAAACGAATCACAGGACACCTGACCGAGAAAAACAAAAAGTGGTATGCGGTCATCAATCTGTATGATACCGACGGCAAGCGAAAAGAGAAATGGCAAGGTTTGAATCTTGATGCAAACAAAGGTAACAAGCGTGAGGCGGAACACCGCCTCCGCCAACTCCTTGATCACTATAACACCGACGACTTATACAAGCGTGAGAATATGTCCCACGCTGATCGCGAGCGCAGTCGTGTGGCGCATATGCAGGTGGCTGACTACCTTCCCGAGTGGTTGGAGTCACACAAGGTAAACGTATCGGAAACCACCTACGAAGGCTACAAGCTGATGATTGAGTCGAGAATGATTCCGTTCTTCCGTGAGTGCGGTGACCTTAAGGTGAAGGATATAACTGGTGATGAAATTAACGATTACTATATCCGTATCCGTAATGACGGACTCAAAGGCACGACTGCTCAACGCCATCACGCGCTATTGCATCTGGCTTTCAAGTCGGCGGTCAAGCGTAGAATCATACCGAGCAATCCCGTTGAGCAAGCCGACAGACCGAAGGCGCAACAGTACATCGGTAAATATTATAACGCCACCGAGTTGAAAGAACTTCTCGATAAAACGGTGAACGATCCCATCCACATCGTCATATTCCTTGCAGCTTATTACGGACTCAGGAGAAGTGAAGTGCTTGGTCTTAAATGGTCGGCGGTGGACTTTGAAAACAAGACAGTCAGTGTTAATCACAAAATAGTGCAAAACGAAAAAGGTGTTGTGGGAATGGACGTTATGAAAACAAAATCCTCCTACCGCACACTGCCTCTGATACCTCAGGTGGAAGAAGTTCTCCTTGCTGAAAAACAAAAGCAAGATGAAATGATGCGAGTGATGCGCCGAGGTTACTGCAAAAAATACACCGACTACATCTGCGTTGATGCAATCGGTGAGATTATAAAACCCAACTACGTGACCGATCATTTCAAAGTCGTGTTGAAAGAAAAAGGATTAAAACCTGTCCGCTTTCACGATCTGCGACACAGTTGTGCATCGCTACTTCTCGCAAACGGTGTGCCGATGAAAATGATTCAGGACTGGCTTGGTCATAGTGATATGGGAACAACGGCAAATATTTACAGCCACATTGATAGCGAGAGTAAGAAAGCAAGTGCAATGGCGATAGGAAGTGCCTTGGGATAAAAGAGAAAACTCCTTGAAGGATAAAACCTTCAAGGAGTTATGGTGGAGTGTGAAGGTATCGAACCTTCTCGGCGTAAGTGCTACATCTTTGCTCTGTGGTGTTCTCTGATATGATACTAACTGCTTTCGTTGGGTCACTCCAGATACGCCTTTTCCCACCGTCAGAAACTCAGTATTCATTTGACTGTTCACCTCTAATATAGTCTGCATAAATGCGAAAATGAGGGACGCCAATTCAACATAAGTACCAGGGATCAGTACCAACAGAGCGCAGAGAATAACCAAAGATTAAGGCGGTACAAGATAACTTGTACCGCCTTTGGCGGAGACGGCGAGATTCGAACTCGCGGGGGATTGCTCCCTAACTGATTTCGAGTCAGCCCCGTTATGACCACTTCGATACGTCTCCATATAAAATTGTATAGGCTTGCGCCTTGATACCAAATTGCGAGAAAACTGCGAGATGCGAGTTTTCAAAAGTGCAAATGCACACAGCGTAAACGCCGATGAACAGCGGAGTTTCAAAGAGTAATGCGTGACAGACCCGACTATGTTTCGAGTCAGCCCCGTTATGACCACTTCGATACGTCTCCGTGTATGTTAAACTCCCAAAGGAGTATTAACGCAATATTTAGTTGTATTAGAATTCTCGTTAGAACTCATAGTGTTTCAGAAACAAGGAAATGCCCGAAACCCGCATGGTTAAAGGGTTTTCAGCGTTTCGGCTTCCGTTTGGCGAAGAAGATTTCGAGTCAGCCCCGTTATGACCACTTCGATACCTCTCCAAATTTTTATAGCAAATGGATTATATCACAATATTATTTTTTTTGCAATAGCAAATAATAAAAAAGTTATTAATTTAGATTAATTGAATTTATAACCCCAAAGATCTCAAAAAACCTTTAAGTTTTATAATATACGCTAATATTTAATCTTAACTCTATTGCAAATTTTAAAAATAAATGTTACAATATTAATATATACATTATGTCAATACTATTATACCGTTTTATTTAATAACAAATTGTAAAGGAATTTTATATGAAGATAATTATTGCAGGTTGTGGCAAAATTGGAACAACTTTGATATCCAGTCTTGTTTCCGAAGGACATGATATTGTTGCCATTGATAACAATACTTCGGTAATTTCCGAGCTTACAAACATATATGATGTAATGGGCATATGCGGAAACGGTGTTGACAGCGACATACTTGAAGAAGCAGGCGTATCGGAAACAGACCTTTTTGTTGCCGTTGCAGGCTCGGACGAATTAAATATGTTAAGCTGTTTCCTCGCACGTAAAATGGGTGCAAAATACACAATCGCGCGTATTAGAAATCCCGAATACAACGACAAAAGCCTAAGCTTCATGAGGCAGCAGCTCGAGCTTTCTATGGCTATTAACCCCGAAAGACTTGCCGCTCATGAACTTTTTAATATACTTAAATTTCCATCAGCAGTCAAGATTGAAACCTTTTCTCGCCGTTATCTTGAAATAATTGAGATTCGTCTCAAAGAAGATTCTTTTCTTGACGGAGTCAAACTCAGCGACATACGCTCAAAATTTAATGCAAAAGTTCTTGTATGCTGTATTCAACGCGGTGAAGATGTTTTTATCCCAAATGGTAACTTTGTCCTCAACAGCGGTGATAAAATCGGCATAACAGCCTCTCACACAGAATTGCAAAAACTTTTTAAAGGCTCAGGGCAAATGCAAAAGCAAGCTAAAGACGTTATACTCTTGGGCGGCGGACGAGTATCCTACTACCTCGCCGAAATGCTTACTAATATTGGAACATCGGTGAAAATTATTGAACAAGATGAAAAAACATGCGAAATGCTATGCGAACTACTCCCTAAAACTACTGTAATACACGGCGACGGTGCACAACAAGAGTTACTCGTTGAAGAAGGCCTTTTAAATACAGATGCGCTCGTATCTCTAACAGGTATGGACGAAGAAAATATGCTCATTTCAATCTTTGCATTATCCCAAAATGTTCCAAAGGTTATAGCAAAAGTTAACCGCGATGAGCTTGCAGGCATGGCAGAAAAACTGGGTCTTGACTCAATAGTTTCTCCCAAAAAAATCGTTTCCGATCTTATAATCAGTTATGCTCGGGCTTTGCAAAATTCAATGGGTAGCAGCGTTGAGTTACTGTACAAGCTTATGGATGACAAAGCCGAAGCCTTGGAATTCAATGTAAGAGACGATTCAAAAGTTATCGGTACTCCTCTTAAGGATATGAAAATACGTAAAAATATACTTATCGGTGGAATTATCCGAGACAGAAAAACAATAATTCCAGCCGGTGATGATATGATCCTTAACGGCGACAAGGTCGTTGTAATTGCGGCAAACCACAGACTGCAAGACCTGTCGGATATTCTTGAAAAATAAATCGGGTAAATTTTTATGAATCACAAAATTGTTTCATATATGGTAGGACGCATTCTTCAGATCGAAGCCTTACTGTTTGTACTTCCTCTGATAACAAGCATTATCTACCGCGAAAAATGTGCAATATCTTTTGCTATTTCAGCTTTGATTGCACTGGCTGCCGGCATAATACTTACGAATCTTTTTGGCAAAAATGACAAAATGATTTTTGCAAAAGAGGGTTTTGCCATAGTTGCATTGGCATGGATATGCCTGTCCCTTGTAGGCGCTCTTCCCTTTTACATAAGCAGAGAAACACCCTCATATATAGATGCTTTCTTTGAGACCGTAAGCGGTTTTACAACAACAGGTGCATCTATTTTAAATGAGATTGAACAAATGAGCCGCGGATTGCTCTTTTGGCGAAGTTTTACACACTGGGTCGGCGGTATGGGTGTTCTGGTATTTGTTATGGCAATTTTCCCTCAAGAGTCGGGAAGATCTATTCACATTATGAGAGCAGAAATGCCCGGACCTATTGTCGGAAAGCTTGTACCGAAGATACGTGATACCGCAAAACTTCTATACATCATTTACATAGTAATTACTTTCGTTGAAATAGTATTGCTTCTCTTGGGCGGTATGCCCCTTTTTGACAGTATTTTACATGCTTTTGGTACTGCCGGGACAGGTGGATTTGGTATAAAAAATGACAGCATTGCAGGATACAATGCATATTTGCAATGGGTCATCGCAATATTTATGATAATTTTCGGAATAAACTTCAATCTGTATTATCTTATACTTATTAAAAGATTTCGCGCAGCCTTGAAAAGTACAGAGCTTTGGGTATATATAGGTATTATTGCAACAGCAACAGTTCTTATATCAACAAATATCCACCATATGTATGACAGTGTTTCCGAAACAGTCAGAAGTGCATTTTTTCAGGTATCATCAATAATAACTACAACGGGTTACGCAACAACTGACTTTAACCTGTGGCCCACTCTTTCAAAAATGATACTTGTTTTGCTTATGTTTATCGGCGGATGCGCAGGTTCTACCAGCGGCGGTATTAAAGTATCAAGAATTATTATTGCCGTGAAAACCATTTTTAGAGATATAAAACGTATGCTCCATCCCCGCTCTGTCGGAAGTGTAAAATTTGAAGGAAAAGCTATTGACAACCAAACAATAAACGGAGTCAGTGTCTATTTTACAGTATTCTTTATTCTGTTTTTTGTAATTGTACTATTGCTTTCCTTGGAATCCGGCGAAGCATTTGACTTTGAAACAAATTTTACGGCAGCAGCCGCCTGTTTCAACAATGTTGGTCCCGGACTCGCAAATGTAGGTCCCACTGCAAATTTTGCGGCGTATTCGAGCTTCTCCAAGATAGTATTGTCGATAGCAATGCTCCTCGGAAGATTGGAAATATATCCGATTTTGCTTGTATTTACCCCTGTATTTTGGAAAAGAAAATAAAAATAGCTGTGTAAGGGTTACAAAAAACCTATACACAGCCATTTTTTAATTTTCCAACTGTTTGCTCAAAAAGTTTGCGGCAGTTTGAACAAGCTTGGTTTCTACCTCGCTTTTTTCATTTTTGTCAGCTTCCATGGGTAACATGGATACAACACAACCTATAATGTCGCCCTCAGTTATGATAGGCATAGCGCAGCTTACAAAGTGGCTGTCTCTGCCATCGTTTGTGGCAAGTATTTTTTGCTCTCCGGGGGTGTAAATATATATTGAACGATTTTCAATAATATTTTCAAGTTCGGAAGATATTCTCTTGTCCATATATTCTTTTTTGGGCAGACCAGATACAGCAATAACAGTATCTCTGTCGGTTATTACAACAGACAGCTCACAAACCTTATGCAATGTTTCTGCATACTGTGCAGAAAAATTTGTCAACTCCCCAATAGGCGAATATTTCTTGAAGATAACCTCGCCCTCTCTGTCTGTATAAATCTCTAACGGATCGCCCTCACGAATTCTCATTGTTCTTCTTATCTCTTTCGGAATTACCACACGACCGAGGTCGTCAATTCTTCTAACTATTCCTGTTGCTTTCATATATACATTTCTCCTTAAATTACAAATTGTGTTGTTATTATCTGTATTTTGAGGAGATTTATACTGCGGGAATTTACTTTTTGATAACAGTTTGATATAATGAAAACAATACTTGTTGTAACGAGGTACAAAAAATGAAACTTAACGATTTTTCAATTTCAAAATTTAACGACACCATGCAGGAAGACGTTTCAAAGCAGGCACTTAATTTTTGCAAAGCGATTATTCTTTCACATAAGAAAATATCCTTCACACTGAACCATAAGCCCGAGCAATTTTTTTCGCGATACGCTGTTCTTAACGAGGATTTAACCTTTGGCTACAAAGAGGATTTTTCTGATTTTTATTACGGTGTTTCCCCGAGAATCGACAGTTTTTCTATAATAGACGCCATATCTGCTCTTTCCTTCAAATCCACCAAAGGCCTTAATTCGTTTATTTCCGAACACTGTTCCGAATTTATGCTCCACGAGGACCAGGCAGAATGCTTATTGGACGTTGCAAAACTGATTTTGCTCACTCTTGCTTCAAAATATGGAGTGGAGTTCAAGGATTGCGCTGAACTAAACTTCCTATCCGACATTGACAGCGATTTTTCTGCGGTAATTTCCCATAATCGTGCAGCAGGCACCCTCCTTCTGCACGGATGCCCATGCCTTGATTTGATTGAACGGTTAAAGGAATACCAATTTGTCAATAAGAACGGTGTTTGGCAAATAAGTGATCGGGGCATCGGTTTTTCGGATATTTATGCGAATAAATCAAATATAAAACTGCTGGTTGGAAGGGTGTTTTATTCGGGTGTTTTGTTAAAGCCACTCGAAATTAATAAGCAGAAATACAATTTTGAAAACAACGGAATATCCAACTATCAGCTTACATATGAGCGCAGTACTTTTGCAACGGTTTGCGCATTTGACGATAATTATATAAGTCATCCATTGCTTAAAGAGAGCCGCCAAAATCTTGAAAAATTTTTCAGTTATGACGACTGCTGCAAAATGCGTTTGTTTGAGGAACTTTCTGTAAAAGATGTTGATGACGAGCAAATCCTTACCCATATCAACGAATATATTAAGTGCAGTTACAACGTAAATCAAATTGGGGTTTCCAGCAATATCAAAACTTCCAAAAAAGAAATTCTTTTCGGCTTACGCGCTGCTAAAAATATAGACGGCGGTGCTCTTTATCCAAGTGTCAACGGAAATGCCGAGGTTTATGACGAGGACGTTCAATTCTATAACAACTCGGTTTATGAAGACCTACCGACCGTCTATATTAATCAAAAGCGAAGCGATTTGTTGGGTGAAATTGCACGCGAGGCTTATGGTGAACTTAATATGATTTCCACAAAGGAATCGTGGTCTTGCCATGGAATGATAATATCGGGCAATCTTCCTCAATTATCACAGGGCAGTCCTTCAAACAGGCGATGTCATTTCAATGTTCTTTTTGAGAATGAGATTGATGAATCGCTTGAAGAAATCAAAAACCGATACAGAAAGGCCAGCGAGGCTTTTGAAAACAAAAATTTTGCGGCCATCGTCATAAAATATTATAAAAACAGGCTTCATAGTTTTTTTGGTGGAATTATTAGTTTTCTTCAAAGAATACTGCAAAGCAAGGATTTTGCTGAATCCATTTTGCTTCTTTGTGTTGCCTTTATAAGCATTAAATCAATTACTTTTTCGTTTGAAAATATTTCTTCGCTTGTTTCTATTATGTTTGCGAGCATAATTTTACTTACAACCATTGTTAAAGTTGCTCAGCACGCAATAAGAATGTTAAGTAATGTAAAGTACATTAAAAAGATACGTATATACGGAAGTATGTCATACACTTCTATGTGCTATAAGATTTCCAAGGTTATGAAAATGAAGTATCATCCTGCCGCTTATGCTTCACTCAAGATGCATATTGAAAATCTCATTAAGCGCGACCTACAGGAATAATAACATTAAAAAGCGAGGTGGATCCCCTCGCTTTTGATATGTATAGGTCAAAATACGCTGTTTTTTTGTCAAAATTTTTTCTTTACAAATCGTCCAAAAACCCGGTGTTTATAAGGCCTTACTCAACTTTTGCCCTATTATAACGCATCCCTCTATTCTACGAACAATTCCTGTTGCTTTCATATATACACTTCTCCTTATTACAAATATATCGTAGGGCGGGGGCTTGCTCCCGCCGTTTTCGTTTTGTACGAGTTTTGGCGGCGGCACCAAGGCACCGCCCTACATCACAAAATTTTCAAATTGTGTTGTTATTATCTGTATTTTGAGGAGATTTATACTGCCGAGATTTACTTTTTAGAGTGGTTGTGTTATAATAATTTAAAGGCGGTGATTTGATGATTATTAAAATTTCCCAAACTGCATCTAACATTAAACAATCCTACGATATTGAGGGCGATAATTTTTATTATAGCGGTGATGCAGGTAGTATCAGCCGTTTGCAATCTATAAAACTTTCCAATAATGAAAACACAATTAAAGGTGTTTACAATATTTCCAAATGGGTTAACTATATACCGTTGCGTTATTTGTTTGGTGAAGCAAACCTAACAAGAGTTTTCCACCTTTATAAAAACGACAACATGTACGGAAGTATTGTATTTTCAAAACACGGTTTTCTTAAAAGTTTTTATGTTATTGCTTTGGATAACGGAGAAATCTTTCACTGCTATTGTTTGTCGCGTGGCTCATTTAACTATGTTTCAATTTACCAAGGCACTATGCAAATTGCTTTGATAGAAACTTATCTTTCGGTCAATGATTATAAATACACTCACAAACTTTATCTGTTAGATGATTATAATCAGTTTGCAGATACGCTGTCATTCTTTGTTGTATACTATGCAAGTTATAATTTTGCTCAAAGAATGCATATGAGCAAAGGCTCTGTAAGCGAAAAAGCGTGGAGCTTTTCGAAGTATACAGATAAATATAACCCGAAATGGCGAGAAACGCATTTCCCAAATGAAAACTTTTTCGGCAAAACAAGTCTTACAAATAACTCATACGGAAATATATAAAGCGGAGTGAAATTCACTTCGCTTTTTGCTATGTATAGGTCAAAAATATGCTGTTTTTAGTCAAAATTTTTTCATAAAAACAACATACTCATCAAAAAGTAGTGTTGACAAACTCATTTACGGTATGGTACAATTATAAAAATGAGGATAATGTTTATTAATAATTTTTAAAAAGCTGTTGTTTTTAATTTAAGCAACATTTCCTAATAGAGCATTTTGAAACAAAACACGCCCAAAAAGGATAGGTTATCTATGATTTCATTGACAAACCCCAATATAATAAAGTAAAATAGTTAGAGTATAAAATATCTTTTTAAAGGAGATAAAAAAAGATGAACGAACAAGCACTTCGCCAAAAAGTCGTTGACTATATGAAAAAATGGCGACTATTGAATGGACACCCAAAGAGACATTTATTTGTTTTAACCCCGGCAAGAATACTGGTGTTGTAGCCGTTGGCGAATATGATTATTCAAACACTTATGATGACAATACACAGGAAATGACCAGAGTTAACGGTCCGCAGGTAATGGCTAAAGCATATTCACAGCTTAAGCCCGGCGATGCTGTTACATATATCAGAAAAACCGACGGAAACGGACGTCATGTACGTCTTGTAATCGATGTGCCTCATGTTGAATTTACCATCGATGAGAACGGTGAACAAGTATATGATATGGAAAAGAGCTATATCACTATTCTTGACCAGGCGGGCGGTTCATCTAACCGTTTTATCAAAGAAGAAAACAAATCCTCTTTCCACGAAGTGCAATATAATTTTAATCACCTTGTAGCAGAAGGTTCTCTTCCTATTTCAATTTCTGAACTTACCCAGGAAGGCGCATATGTTGAAGAAGATACATATGTAAGCAGCTTTAGATTTGCAGACGTAGTATTCTTTGGTTGGGTTAAATCAAACAGACAGATTATCTCAGTAAGAGCTGTTATAGATGACGGAGAAAAGACATACGATTGTCCCGGCAATGTAGTTATGGCAAATTTGAGAACACCTACAAATTATCACTTGAGAGAATATGACTTGACAAAGCTTGATCTTGGAGACATATGTTTTATAAGAGGAAAAGAATATACATTTAATCTGTATGTACTCACCTCAGGCAATGACGGAGTAGAAACAAATCTTATAAAAGATTACAAATTCACTGTATAAATTTTTAATAGAAATATTACGGTTGAATATAAAAACTACCATAGACCGATAAAAAAATCTATGGTAGTTTTTTATAGCACCTCGGAAGTTAAACATTTCAAAAATGTAATTTGTTACAAATTTAAGATGGAGCTTTTTTCAAAAGCTCCATTTATTTTTTTCGTATATCCCCCAAAAAATAATAATTTATATTTTTAAATATTGCTATTGTTTTCAATGTCGAATAATGTTATAATAAATTACTTAAAATTTCGGGAGAATAATTATGACAGATAAAGATTTACGTGAAATACGCAGGCGATTCCGCCCCGATAAAAATAATATTACAAATATACAAGGCTGTATAGTTAATTCACAAAAAAATATTGTTTCCCGCTTTTCACAACCATTGGCGACAATATCTACAGAAGAATCTGAAAAACTTCTTGCTATAATGAAAAGGTCTATTTCCGGCTCGCTGGGAACGAATCTTCTCACCCTCAATTTCAGCACAAAACAGGTTGAAAGCAGTGATGAACACGGACTTCTTTCAACTTTGCGATCTTCGGGTCTTAAAGACGAAGAAGCGTTAAATAATTTTTATACAAAGGTTATAGACAGCGTCAAATTTGACGGCGGTTTTGCAATACTTATAGCCTATGACACTTATGATGTTTTTACATATTCCAAAAGCGGAAACAAAGACGATGCTTCGTCCCAGATGTTCTCCTACATAATATGCAGTATTTGCCCCATAAAGCCTCTCACCACAGGACTTTACTTCAAGAATGATGAAAATCTTCTCCGTTCAGTATCTCTTCAAACTGTTCTCGGCGCTGCCGAGCTTGGCTTTATGTTCCCCGCCTTTGACAACAGAGCGGCAAATATCTACAGCGCTCTTTACTACACCCACGATATTTCAAATGTTTACCCCGACTTTATACAAAATATGTTTAATGTAGACCTTCCTATGTCGGTAGCGGAACAAAAAGAGAATTTCGGAAGCTGTCTGAAAGATACACTTACAGGAGAATGTGATTTTGAGGTAGTAAAAACCGTACACGATCAGGTTGCCGAACTTATCGAAGAACACAAAAACTCAAATGATGATGAACCTTTTTCTCTTTCAAAGGATACACTTAAAACCGTTCTGCAATATTGCGGTATAGGTGAGGAAAAAATCGAAGACTTCGGCACAAGGTTTGATGAACAGTTTGGCAAGAACGCAGAAATTTCTCCAAAAAGCATTGTTGATATTAAAAAATTTGAACTTGAAACGCCTGACGTTACCATAAAAGTTAATCCCGAAAAAAAAGACCTTGTTTCCACCCAGACGATAAACGGCATAAAATATATCATGATACGCGCCGAGGGCGGTGTCGAGGTCAACGGTATCGATATTGATATAAAATAATTCAGAGGTTTATTATGTCAAACCAAACATTATTTACCTGCCCCGTATGCAAAAATATTTTGCAGCAAAACGAAAAAAGCCTTATTTGCCCCAATAACCACAATTTCGACAAAGCTAAACAAGGATATGTAAACCTGCTTATGTCAAATAAGCAAGGAAATCACGGCGACGATAAGCTTATGGTACAGGCAAGACAGCATTTTCTTGAAAAAGACTATTATTTACCTATGCGCACAGAGGTTAATAATATTTTAGGACAAGACAATATTGTACTTGATGCAGGATGCGGCGAAGGATATTATACAAGCGTTTTTTCCGAAAACAACACAGTTTACGGCATTGATGTGTCTAAAGAGGCGCTTAAGGTTGCATCAAGAAAATGCAAAAATGCATACTTTGCTGTTGCAAGTATATATGAATTGCCATTTTTGAATGAAGCTTTTGACACGGTTATAAACATATTTGCTCCCGACAGTCAGACAGAATTTTTGCGTGTCCTTAAGCCAAACGGTCGGCTTATAATGGTAACACCTATGAAAAATCATCTTATGGAATTAAAAAATACCGTGTATGATACCCCCTATAAGAACTCATACGTTAATCCCGAAAGATACGGTTTCGTTATTAATTCAACAAAAGAGGTTAAATACAAAATAACCCTTAAAAATAATGAAGATATTATTTCGCTTTTTAAGATGACACCTTATTATTATAATACTTCGGTAGCAGATAGGCAAAAACTTGATGAACTTAACAGTCTCACCACAAGGGTAGAATTTCTAATAACAGAATATAGAAAAATATAGAGCCAAAACACAAAACGGACACTGTAATTTTTAAAACACAGTGTCTGTTTTTCTTATTCGTGCAAAATCTGGTATTATAAAAAAATCCTAATCTGAATATTTTAATATAACCAAATATAATATAAAATCGAGTGCATAAGACGAAAGAGGTGTTCTATATGGCAAAAAACATTACTTTAAAGAAAATAATATTTACAGCCCTTTTTGCAGCATTGACCTGCGTTGCGACTATGGTTATACGCATTCCCTCTCCCACAAATGGATATGTTAACCTTGGCGACTGCATAGTGCTTGTTTCAGGATTTTTGTTAGGTCCCGTATACGGAACTTTGGCTGCAGCCATAGGCTCGGGACTGGCTGATCTTTTTGGCGGATATTTCATATATATTCCTGGAACCTTTGTTATAAAGGGTCTGACAGCCTTGACTGCCTGCCTTATATACAAAGTGCTTTCGGGTAAAACCTCCAAATATAACCTTGTACCCCTTACAGTCGGCGCAGTTTTGGGTGAAATAGTAATGGTTTCAGGCTATGTTGTATACGAAGCAGCTTTGCCGGGCATTAACATTGCGGCGGCATTGGCAAGCGTTCCCGGTAACATAGCTCAAGGCATAGCGGGTGTTGTACTTTCGGTTATCCTTTTGCAGATCTTCAAAAAAGCAAAGCTTATTTCTAGAGTTAGCTTATAATATACCGATTTTAAAAATACAATCTTCAATAAAAAACGGTGTGTATGAGAAAATTAATTTCTTACACACCGTTTTGCTATTATTCTTGTTCCTTTCGTTTCTTTCGTCTGACACGGTTGATATGGCGTTCAAAATCGCCGCTTGAGATAAGCTCCGCCAGAACGTATTGTTCAAACGTGGGTACGGTACAGGAATAGAAGCCTACTGTTTTTTCAAAAACCTCCACAAGTCTCATTGGCAACACCATATATCCAACTCTTACGGCAGGACATACTGTTTTGGAAAAGGTATTCAGATATATAACATTATCTTTGTCTGACATAGAAAATACAGTCTCTTCGGGTTTTTGGGACAATGTAAACTCCGACTCAAAATCATCTTCAACTATGTAACCGCCGCACTTTTCTGCCCACCGCAGATATTCCATACGTTTTGGCGCAGATGCCGTAACACCGCTCGGAAAACTTCTATAAGGAGTTATATGTAAAACTGATGCATTTGTTTTTGCAAGACATATACTTTTTATTCCATCTGTACCCAAAGCAAGCATCTCACACTTTACGCCGCCTGCCCTGTACACCATTTCAATTTTTTCATATGAAGGGTCTTCTATAGCGTAAATACGTTCCCGCCCCAACATTTCTATTATAAGACCATACAAATACTCCGCGCCCGATCCAATAATGATCTGCTTATAATCAGCCTCTATACCCCGGCTTCTCGAAAGATACCGCGAAATAGCAATTCTAAGATCGTTGCAACCGCAGTTCGGCGCTTTTTTGAGTATCTCCTCGCCGTATTCAGCTAAAACCTTACGCATAGTCTTTGCTATAACCGAAAACGGAAAATCCGACTGTACTTCTGTTTCCGCAAATCTCTGTTTTCTAAAGCTTTTATCATCAATTTTCGAGTGAGTAAAATATTCAGACTCACTGAAGATAACAAAATATCCGCTTCTCTCCCTTGACTCTATATACCCTTCATCGCACAACAGCGAATAGGCATGCTCAACGGTTATAACGCTTACACCTGTTTCCTCAGCAAGTAAACGCTTTGACGGTATTTTAGTTTGATATGTATACGCGCCGTTTATGATGTCGGTTTTTAACTGTTCATATAGCTGTAAGTATGCACTTTTTTCGGATTTGGTATCAATTTTATACTTCATTCTGACAAAATACTCCGTTTTTTTCTTGCATTTTCTACAATTATAGTATATAATATTTTGCATGATAGGTCAAGAGGTATACTTTTTATGAGAACAAACCAACATATCAAAAAAATGATAATTGCAGCGCTTTTTGCCGCTTTGACATGTATAGCGGCAGTCGCTTTGCATACCCATTTTCCAGGCTCTCCTCACGGCTGCATAAGTCCGAGCGACGGCGTGGTGCTTATATCGGGGGTGTTGCTCGGCCCATTGTACGGTCCCATTGCGGCAGGTATGGGCGCCGCATTCGGAGACTTGTTTATGGGACATCTCGATCATGCTTTGGGAACATTTATATTTAAGTTCCTGTCCGCCCTGATTGCATTTTTTGTATACCGCCTCCTGTCCAAAGAAAAAGACAGCTACAATATTGTACCCGTTACCCTTGCAGGACTTGCAGGCGAGCTTGTAATGATAGCCGGTTTTTTTCTCTATGACGGAATACTTCACGGAAGCTTCGGAGCGTCGGTTCTTAACATTCCTGCAAACTGCGTGCAGGCAATTATAGGTATTACTATGTCAGTGATAGTTATACGGATAATGAAAAAGGCAAATATTATTGATATGCTCAAACTTTGACCTAAAATACTTTAATATCATATTGTTATAAATGCTGTAAGCGGTTTTAAACTGCTTACAGCATTATTAATTAATCTATATATTCTATCTGCTCAATTATATTAGGTTTAAAAATCTTCAATACAGAAGGCAAGGTTCCAACACATGAAATAATAATACTAATTAAATATGCAATTAATAACTGAGGTGTAAATAACGGAATATCGTTTCTCACCGGAAGCAATTTTACTAAAGCTATAAACAAAAGATTAAATGCCACTGCCGTTAAACAAACAATAAACGTTTCACAAATATGATTAACTATAACATTTCTCCTTTTTACTCCCATAGCTCGCAGTACTCCCCATAACCGCTTTTGCGAATGATACTTGCTGTTTATAATATTAATATATACAAACATACATATAATCCAAACAAAAGCCACAAGACACCACACAGATAGGTTAATTGAATTAAGCAGTGCTTGTTTCTCGGTCTCAGTTTCAATTTTAGAAGTAATTTTTGAATTTGGAAGTGCAGTTTTTATTTTAACCAAAATTTCATCTACATCATCGTGGTGATATTTATTGTCAAGATTAACATAAACATTTCTGTTGTTCAGCATAAATCCATTCTTCTCAAACGAACCTTCTCCAAAGATGCATTTCATCCCCGAACCCGCAAAAAGCTTTTCACCCAAATATGAGTGTCTGTCATTTATTTCAACCACAGAATTTACTTTTACCGCAATATTTAAAATATCACAATTTTCCACAGAAAAATAACTTGAATCATTAGATAAAGCCTGAAACAAATTTACAGTATCCCCGGGCTTATACGGACAATAGTCAGTATCAAAACATACTATTATAATTTCGTTCCCCGATTTCAAATTGTCTATGGTAGGATTTCCTAATATATTGTCGTAAGATATAAGTTCTGTGAGCAAATGATCGTCAATCTCGGCTAAACTGGTTTTGTAGTATTCACTATCATAATTCAATCCAAAGGCTGATGTAATATAATCAAAATCATTCATTGATATACTAAATTCTCGGATACTTTTCCCAAAAAAATTTTTCAATGCCGTATTTTTTGAAGTATCCTCAACAATTACCGTCAATTCCTTTATTGTTGATACCTGTGAAACATTATCGATACTTTTTAATTCTTCAATCAAACCGTCCGTAACACCGTAATATGGAAGTAAAGGCAGTTCAAAAGAGGTTGCAAAATTTCCATCATATGCATTTATTGAATAATCATCAAAAAAATCTTTTTCATATTCATCCCTAATCGTATAATTGAACATTGCTCCAATAAAAACAGTAAAAAAGCAAAAACTCATTGTAAATGCAAGACCGATATATGTTTTTTTGCTGTTTAGGAATGATACTGCAAACCACTTAGATAGAATATTTCTTATATTCAAATTTCTGTTTTCATAATATATCAGTGCAGAATCTGTCTGAAAAGGTTTTTTGTTTAAAACAAATATTAACCTTATTCCTAAAGGAATAAGAATAAAAACAAGGGGCAACACTATTCCGAGCAAAAGAGGGATTGGAGAAAATGAAAAATCATATATATTAATAAATTTTACGGCTATAAATCTACCAAACAAATAACTGCTTAAAATACCGAGCAATGTCCCGAATATAACCGACATACAGTATATTACAAATGATCTTAAAAAGAAAAAAACAATAAGCTCTACATTGCCCGCACCCATAATCTTAAGATTTTTGTAATGCTCCGCCATTTCCGGCTCACTTATTTTTACATAAGCATAAATACTTACAAACACGATAAGTAAAGCGCACACTGCTAATATTGTAAATATTACACTTGTGGACTGACTAATGGCATACATTGCTGATGCTTTGTTATGTATTGGATTTACATAATAATTCGTGTTGTATTCATTTGCTGTATCCAACAGCATATTAGATGTAATATTCGAAACAAAAGCGTATATTTCCTTGTTTTGAATACCATTGGCAAAACTCTCCGACACAAGAACCGAAGGCAACACCATCACACTATCTTGTTGCATTTCGGACAAAGCGGAATAGTCATTTATTGTTCCAACAACAGTTAATAAAAATGTTTCTTTTTCTCCTGACTTTAAGAAAAGTTCAAGCTCAATGGTACTTCCAACTGATAAATCAAGAAGCAGTTTTTCACCCAACGATCTTTCAACCGCAATCTCATTATTATTGCATGGCAATCTGCCTTCTGTTATTTTAATATGCGAATTATCTTGGTTTGCATTTGATACATACCCGACAGAAAGCCTTGAATCGTACATACTTTTCGGTGAACAAACAGCTCCAAGGTTATATACAAAACCAGTTACAGAATCACTTTTTTCTGCAAAGTTAAACAATTCCTGCGAATTTACTGCCAAAAGCCCCGTATACTCACCATAATTTTCTAAAAAATAGTCCTCATAAGATGATTTAATGGAAAAGAAGGTATAAAAAACCGCCAGAGACAAAGCAATGCAAAGAGAAATTGTTATAACAGCACCGATAAGTGCTTTCTTTCGCCTAAATAATGTCTTTAGCGTATATTTTAACATTGTTTTTAACATAAAATTTTACCCATAAATTTTTTCGTCTGATAATATTTTTCCGTTCTTCAATGTAATCATCCTGTCAGCCTTACTTGCGCTCTCCATATCATGAGTTACCATAACAACAGTTTGTTTAAGTTGTTTTTTTAATGTTAACAGCATAGACATAACAATTTCAGACGACTCGCTGTCAAGATTCCCTGTTGGTTCATCCAGTAATAACAGTTTAGGTTTAGTAATAAGAGCTCTGGCAATCGCAACACGCTGTTTTTCCCCCCCTGACAACTGCTCGGGTAAATGCTCCTGTCTTTCGTATAAACCTAAAATACTTATAAGCTTGTTATAATATTCTTCATCAAAGAAATTGCCCGAAAGCTGCGTGGCAAATAAAATATTATCTTTTGCTGAAAGTTCGGGGATTAAATTAAAAAATTGAAACACAAAACCTATATTTTTTCTACGAAAAACAGACAGCTTTCTTTCACTCATTTTGGATATGTCTACCCCATTTACAATTATCTGTCCACAGTCAGATTCATCAAGTCCTCCGATAAGATGAAGTAGAGTAGATTTCCCCGACCCGCTTTTTCCTACAACTGATAAAAAAGTTCCTTTTTCCACACTTAACGAAATATTGTCAACAGCAAATACCTTATTGGCGCCCATTTCATATATTTTCGTTAGACCTTTTAATACTAACATAAAATTCTCCGTTTTTTAATAAAAAGTTATACTAAAAGTGTACTATTACATTAACACAGCTCCGACATATTGTCAATACTTTTATACATTAATTATTTTTAATTTACATTAAACCATATAAAAACAATCAGAAAAATTTTTTTGTGCAAAAATATTAAGAAAACCTATTGATTTTTGTAAAAAATGTGATATAATAATTTTCGACAAAATTAAATATAAGCTAAATGAAGTTTGCAGGAAAGTCGGGTAATGCCGTGCCGAAGGAGTAAATCTCTCAGGAATTTGTTTTTTCAGATAAGACTGTAAACAGATAGCACTCTGGAGAATCTCTTGCCCTTATATATGGGTTTTGAGTGCCGAAGGTGTAAGTAACTTGAAGTAATAATTTCTTGATACGAATCTCTCAGGCAAAAGGACAGAGCATAAATATTTTTACCGCATATTATTTGTATGCTGTAATATATTTTTCTGCAGAGCTGCTGTCTATTTGTACGATTTAGCTTTGCATTTTTTATTTTTAGGAGGGTCTGTATGGACTTTTTATTCAACATAGTTGCAGGTATTAATACATATCTGTCAAACTACATTCTTATTATTCTTCTTGTAGGCGTAGGTCTTTATTATTCGATAAAAACACGCTTTGTACAGGTTCGTTGCTTCGGCGAAGGCTGGAAGAGACTGTTTAGCAGCTTTTCTCTGAACGGCAAAAAACATCAGTCAGGTCTCAGCTCGTTCCAGTCCCTTGCAACCGCTATTGCGGCACAGGTCGGAACAGGTAATGTTGTCGGTGCTTGCGGCGCTATTCTCATAGGTGGTCCCGGTGCTATTTTCTGGATGTGGATAATTGCTTTCTTCGGTATGGCTACAATTTACGGAGAAGCAGTTGTTGCTCAGAAAACACGTGTTGTCGAAGAAGACGGTACTGTAAAGGGCGGTCCGGTTTACTACATAACAAGCGTATTTAAGGGAAGTTTCGGTAAGTTCCTTGCAGGGTTCTTTGCTGTTGCAGCTATGCTTGCTCTTGGTTTTATGGGTTCTATGGTTCAGTCAAACTCAATTGCCGAGTCATGCACAAACGCTTTTAACATTCCCGGCTGGATAGTTGGAGCGATCGTTGCGGCAATTGCTGCTTTCATCTTTATCGGCGGTGTTCAGCGTATCGGTTCAGTTACGGAAAAGATAGTTCCCTTTATGGCAGGTCTTTATATCATCGGCGGTCTTATCGTTCTGGCTGTTAATATCGAACACATTCCCGAAACATTTGCTTCAATATTTAAGTACGCATTCAATGCAAAGGCAGCTCTTGGAGGAAGCGTCGGCGCAGCTATTTATACAGCTGTAACACAGGGTGCAAAGCGTGGTCTTTTCTCAAACGAAGCAGGTATGGGTTCAACTCCCCACGCGCATGCTCAGGCTAACGTTGAAAAACCTCATGACCAGGGCGTTGTTGCTATGATCGGTGTATTTATAGATACATTTGTCGTACTCACATTTACAGCTCTCGTTGTTATTTCTACATTCTTTACAGGCGACGGAGCTCTCAATCCCGCAAACTTTGCCGACGGCGTAACACTTGATGGCGCAGTAACAGCTGCAGAGCTTACAAAAACAAACCTTGCGCAGATTGCTTTCGGTAATGCTTTCGGAAATGCAAATATAGGTAACATATTTGTTGCAATTTGTCTCTTCTTCTTTGCATTCTCCACTATCATTAGCTGGAACCTTTTTGGAAGAATCAACGCAGTTTACCTTTTCGGAAAGAAGTTCAACATTGCATATTCCGTAATTGCCATTCTGTTTATATTTGCAGGTTCGCTTCTTTCAAACGATCTCGTTTGGGAGCTTACCGATATGTTTAATAACCTCATGGTAATACCTAACGTTATCGCCTTGTTTGCTTTGGGTAAATTAGTGTCCGAGGCGGCAAAGAGCAGTAAAAAAAATTCTCTTGAATAAACTAAGTTAATATTTTTCCCTCAACCTTTGTATGCGTCCTTTTTAAAAATAAAAAGGGCGCATACTTTTTTACAGTTTTTATGCACCACCGAAATTACTAATTTATCTAAAATATTACTTTGGGTCTTGACCTGCGGTTAAAAATAATATATAATATAATGGAATACAAATATTCTTGAGACACACTTCACTATGGAGGCGGTAATATGAAGAAAAAAATAATTGCTGTGCTCATTATAATAGCAATTTTTATTCCTACTTATTTGGCAGTTGCTTATTATATATCCGCACAAAATGCACCTGTTGCTGAAAGAACGGTCGAAAAATTAACCCTTACCGACCTTGACGGAAACAAGTTTGTTTTCGACAAGAAAAGCACTGAGTCAAAAGATATGATATCATTTTTTGTAAAAATGAACGATAGTGCAAAACAGGTTTCGGAACTCCCCGATCAGCTAAAAAATACCGAATACTACGAAGCAGTTTATAAGAGCTACAATAAGGACAAGGTGTACAAGTATTTCTTTACAGCCAACCCTAATGAAGCATACTACATTGATGCACAGAACAAAACTTACAGCATCAACAGCAATACAGCTATTGACTTTCTTTCCATGAAATATGCCGAAAGCACATACGAAGCTTCCACCGAACCCGAGCTTACTGTATCAAACATAAGCATACTTGAGCCATACAACATGGACTGGAAATACAAGGCAGGCGGTGGAGAATATATTTCCACTTCTTATTCGGGTAAAGAAGATACCTCCGCACAGTATCCTGTTTCCGGTAGTCTACAGCTTGCATTTACAAATCAACCTGACTATATTACCGTTAAGATAATGCACGGAGAGGAAGAGATATTTAACGACCTCTATGAAAATCTTACCCCCTCTATTATCGGTGAAACCAACAAAACTTTTAACATTGAAGTAAACGCAAAATGGTACGAGACCGCTGAAAAGGAATACTACGGAGAAGCAAAATATGTATTTACCGCAAATGTAAGCGCTCCCGCCTCTTTCTACCTCGGTGAAGATACAATTGAACAAGGCGAATTTGTCGTTCTTACAGGAAAAAATATACTCGATATTAACGCTATTAACTTTAAATCAGAACCGGAAATTAAATATACCCCCACGTTCTATCAGGAAGGCGATTTCGTTGTTGCTCTTATACCTATCGCTGTTGATTTGGAATACTCTCCGTCTTATGTGTTTACGGTCTCCTCGGGCGGTGTAACTGAAGAGCTTACACTTACCGTAACAGAGAGAGCCGTAAAGAGCAACATTTACTCAAATATTACAGCAGATATTATAGGCAGAACAAGAACTCAAGCCATTATGGACGCATTCAACAATGCCCTTAAGAGCACTGTAAACAAAAACGAATCCACTCGTTATTGGTCAGATATTTTTACTCCCCCTGTTGGTACAAGTATTCGTTGGGGATTTGGTAGAACCATTGTCCTTTCGGCTACGGGAACACAGTTTGTAAACTCAGGTGTTGACTATGTTGTTAACCCGAATGCTGAAATAATTGCCGCAAACGGCGGTAAGGTCGTATATGTGGGTGAACAGCTTTACAGCGGTAAGATGGTTGTAATAGATCACGGATACGGATTAAAAACGTGGTATATGAATATGAGCAATATATCAGTAAATGTGGGTGACATTGTTGAAAAAGGCGCTGTTATTGGTAACGTAGGAAGCTCCGGCTTTGCAAACGGCGCAAATCTCCACTTTGAAATGACTGTAAACGGTATTTCGGTATGCCCCTACTCTCTCAACGAAGAAGGCATTAAAATGTACGTCGGCGGTTAATAAAGCTAATTATAGGGGTTGTCTAAAATGCAAGTTATAAGAGTATTTGAGACACCCCTTTTTAAATATGCAAAAAATTCCTTTTACTTTAAATTTAAAGTGAAAGGAATTTTTTATTCTTTATTCATATTTTGATATGAGATCTATAATAACCTTAGCTTTCATTGACCAATCATTGTCTTTTGCTTCTTTATCAAGCAAATCAATATACTCTTTATCATTTTTCAGCTTCATTGCTTTATCAAGCTTAGCAATAAAATCATCATGATCTTCACCCCGAAGAACACTTTTGTACTTACAGCACTCATTCATATCCGTTGTAACAATAGGCTTATGAAGTGCCATATACTCAAAAAGCTTAACAGGACTTGTTGCTTTGGTTATATTATTAATCTTAAAAGGGATAGTAAGTATATCACACTTTGCTGCATAGTTTTTCAAGACTTTATAGTCTACTGAACCGAGAAAATATATATTTTCTTCGTTATTCATATTTTCATCGTAAGATTCGTCATACTTAATACCAAAAAGTACTACAGAGTATCTATCTGTCTGCGCAATCTTTTTAATTAGATCATAGTCAAACCATTTTGCCAGAGCACCGTAATAACACATTATTGACTTCCCTTTATCAAGAACCGCTTGAAACTCCGGAATAAAATCAAAGTTATCATCAACACTTTCAAAGAAAGAATAGTCAACTCCATTTGATGACATGACAAGATTTTTTTCACCCCTGTGTTTAATTACATCTTCTCTTAGAAGATCTGCCGTTACTACTACAAATACATCAGTGTTTGTCATCGCAAATTCATATTTGTCAACAATGTTTTGCGGAAGATTTTTTGTTCCCGCAAGCTCGGAACTGATATCATCTATGTATTCGTAGATAAAGCCGTAGCCCTTCGACATATAGTCTTTTATATTTTGTACCGAAAGCTTCCAGTCGGTTGAATAAAGCTGAATATATTTAGGCTTGTCTACCTTTTCAAGCTCGGACATAAGAATTTTATTTAACAGTATATTATTATAATTTATGAGATAAAAATTATTACTAAAAAATTTAAATGTCTTAACCTTGTCTGTCATAGTAGTTACCTCATACAAAACAAGACATCGGTTCTTTGCAAGGTTATTAGCTATATGCTGAGGACGCTGAAACAAAGGAACATTATATCCAAAACTGCTTCGCCACAGTACTATTCGGTCATATGAATTAGAATTGAGTATTTCGCATATCTGTTTTCTGTATTTCTTCGGGTTAAAAAACACGGCAAAGCTTATTTTATTCAAATAGTTTGCAACAATATAGGCGTACAGCTTTTTTAAGAAGCCGACAAAACCGTATTTTTTATAGACATTTACAAGCTTTGAAATCTTTTCTCTCATTCAATAACATTCCTTATTAAATAATTATCTACTGAATTTCTCTATAATAGCATCAACGATTCGCTCGCTTGCATGACCGTCACCATAGGGGTTAGAGGCTTTGCTCATACGGTCATATTCTTCTTTGTCATTAAGCAAACGCATTGTTTCTCTGTAAATAACCTCGGAATCCGTTCCTACAAGCTTCAAAGTACCTGCAGCAATGCCCTCGGGACGCTCGGTGGTATCACGAAGAACAAGAACCGGCTTACCAAGCGAAGGTGCTTCCTCTTGAATACCGCCGCTGTCTGTTAAGATCAAGTGAGAAATATTCTGGAAGTTATGGAAGTCAAATACTTCCAGAGGCTCAATAAGCTTAACTCTGTCGCAGTCTTCGAATATTTCATCCGCAGCCGCGCGCACAAGCGGATTTTTATGTATCGGGTAAATAACCTTGATACCCTCAACCTCGTCGAGAACCTTTCTGATACCCCTGAAAATATTTTTCATAGGCTCACCAAGATTTTCACGTCTGTGAGCAGTAAGCAGGATCATCTTATCTCCCTCGAGCCAGTCAAGCTCGGGGTGAGTATAGTTTTCTTCGACAGTTGTACTCATAGCATCAATAGCCGTGTTACCCGTAACATAAATTTTGCTGTCATCATAGTTTTCCTTGAGCAGATTTTCGCGACTCAGCTCTGTTGGAGCAAAGTACATATCGGTCATGCAGTCAACCATCTGACGATTCATTTCCTCAGGGTAAGGCGAGTACTTATTATATGTACGAAGACCTGCTTCAACATGGCCTATTGCAACCTGATTATAAAATGCTGCTAAAGCGCCTGCAAAAGTTGTTGATGTATCACCGTGAACAAGCACAATATTAGGTTTTGCTTCCTTAATGACAGCATAAACACCTGTCAAAGCGTGGTTAGTGATATCGACAAGTGTTTGCCCCTGCTTCATCATATTAAGGTCATAATCGGGCTTTATATCAAATGTTGCTAAAACCTGATCCAGCATTTCTCTGTGCTGCGCCGTAACGCAAACGATACTCTCGATTTCTTCACGTCTTTCAAGTTCTTTTACTAAGGGAGCCATCTTTATAGCCTCGGGGCGTGTACCAAAGATGCTCATTACTCTGATTTTTTTCATAATTTACTCCCATTCACTTCAGCTTATTAGGCATTATTTTGTGTTTAAAAAATCAATAACACTCTGTTTAGCCTGTATGTCGTAGTCTTTTTTCCACTCCCTGTAAAGTTGCATTATACGTTCTTTGTTTTTCAAACAATACTCTATCTTTTCGTGAATTTTAATAACATCATCAGCCTCGTTAACAACAATGTAATCTCTCAACTCATGCCCTTCCCAATAATGATGATTGTTTCCCGTAATACAAGGAACACCTACTTCAAAACTTTCCAACGGAACCAAGGGAGCACATTCCGTAAACGTAACATACAAATTCAAATCATTTTGAGCCATCATTTTTAACAACTGTTCATGTTCAACACTCTTTGAAGCTCCTACCACATCGACACCGATAATATTTGCAAAATCAATTGTCTTTGAAGTCAATGGAGTACATTCAACAATAACATTTTCAACCAGACTTGCCGCACAGATCTGATTGTAATAATTTTTAACCCATCTGTCTCCCGAAGCATAAAGACCGACTCTGATTTTTTCATCTTTTTTATCCGTTTGTCTTTTACAAGTTAACCCTTTTGGAACAGACAGCGTGTTCATCAAAAACTCAACTCTGTAGCCTTTTGTTCTGTAAAATTCGTACATACTCTTCTTTACAAAACAAAGACTGGTTATGTTATTATTTTTTACTCTTTCAATTAAATAGTTAAATACTGTCCAGTCATAATCTTCAATATTCATACAATTACTTCCATGCCAAATAACCTTAATTGTCCCGGAGTATCCTTTTTCTCTTAAAACATCAATAAGTTTATGCCATCCAAGGGCAAATGCACTGAACGCAATAAGCCTGTAGTTATCCTTGATAAGAGTGTCTGCAATCCTTTTAATTACACTATCTTCACTCAACTCTTCAAGCGGACACACACTGTCAAACAACATCTTTGTTGCAATAGAAGTTCCTAGCCAATTAGGTTGGTAAAAGACTATGTAATCACTTTTTTGTTCCTTTATATAATCTTTTTCAAATGTCTCATACATAAGGTCAGCATTATTTTGCATTATTTTATCCCGTCTTCGCTTTACTATAGGATAAAACATAAGTTTTGCTGAACATTTTAGAAAATTCTTGAACGAAAACTTCCAATCATAATATATGGAAGCCAACCTTGTTCCAAGAACAGAGTATACTTTGTTTATATGACGCTGTTCTTTTGTAAGCCAACTACCGTTATAATAATGTATCATACATGTGTTTTCGGTAAATTTATTTGCCGAACTGTCGGGCGTTATTGGATAAAAATAATCATTTGCATAAATAACTACGCCATCCCCCAACTCCTGATTATGCATATGGTCATGCTTCAAACCGTATCTCTGCTTCAAAGCCTTGGTCAACAAGGTAGGGATAGTCTGGCCATAAGGATTATTTTTATCAAACTCTGTGTTGCTGTAATATGAATATAGCTGCTCAATAATAGGATGTTTTTTCTCTTTCACTCCCAACACACCCACAGCAACATTGTAATTTGTTTCCCATCCCGCAAAAAAGTTAACATCAATTATATCACTTACATCTTTTGTGATCATCATATCGGTATCAAAATAGATGCCACCATATTCACGCAAGGCATATATTCTTGCAACATCGCTTACAAATGCCCACTTTTTTTCTGTATAAGCCGTTTTGGAAAAAGGCGTACTGTTTACATCAAACGTTTCTTCATTCCACAGCATTATCTTATAATCCGGGAGAAATTTTCCCCAGCTCTTCATACATTTTTGGGCAAGCTTGTCCGGTTTTTTATCTCCAAACCAACAGTAATGAATTATCTTACTCATAAAAAAACCTTTCTAATTATTAATAATTTGTTTTATATTTTCTAATCTTTTACGATTAATTTCTTCTATATCTACTTTTTTAAAAATAATATTAGCATAACTTTTTTTCAACAACTCTTCGGCAATCTGTTTCGAATCTTTTTCTGTCAAAACAGAATAATTTCTGAAATCTAAATAGTTATCCGATACAGGAATTGTGGTTATAATCGGTGTCTTTAAAACCAAACACTCGTTGTATATAACGGGAAATCCCTCAAAATCTGATGTAAGTATCACGCAATCTGCCATTTTTATATACGGATACGGATTATTGGTCTCTCCCAGCATTTTTACATAATGCGACAGCTTGTACTTCTCAATATATTTTTCGCACAAGTCCCTGTCTGCCCCATCCCCTACGATCAATAAACGGTATGCATCTGACTGTTCGGCAACATGCTTAAAGCTTTTAATCAATCTGGAAAGCCGCTTCGACTTTTCTTCCAGTCTCCCAACAAACAATATTAACTGTTTCCCCGCCACTTTTTCGTATTCCGTTTTTTTTGTACTGTCTGAAACTATTCCGCAAGAATCAATCAAATTACTTATAACACAAAACTTTTGAGCACAGTCAGGACACACCAACTCAATTTTTGTCTTCGCCTCGTTCGATACAAAAATGATATGCTTCAGCTCCGTTATCCCCTGTTGAACAAAAAAAGTCTTGATTACTCCTTCATCTCCCGAATAATACTCATAATAATCAGAGTGAACGTATAACGATGAATTTCTTGATGCCACAGCAGCCAACTTGCTTCCTATAACAGAATATGTTGCATAATTACAAGAAAAATCATATTTATTGTAATTTAATGCCGACCACATAAAACGGTGTAAAAAGTTAACTGCCTTTCGAATCAATACGTTTCTATTATAAGAAAGGCGGTATTCTCTAACTGTTATTCTTTTGTCAAGTGCTTTTAAAAGCCCACCTTCCTTCTTTTCAAGCACCAATGTTACGTTATAATCAGACGATATCAAAGCATTCAAAAGCACAACCAAGGCTTTTTCCATACCACCGACTTTCAAATCGCGACTAAAAAAAATTATTTTTTTACCCTCTGACATTTTTAGCATCCCATCATAGCATTCTTATACTCATCACAAACTTCTTTGCCACCGATTTTTTGAACAACGCCGTGTTCAAGCCAAACGACCGTATCGCACATTTTTTTGATTTGTTCTATTGAATGAGAAACAAACAACACTGTAGTACCGCCGTTTATCATACTTAACATTTTTTGTTCACTCTTTGCCTGAAATGCAATGTCGCCTACTGACAAAATTTCGTCAACTATCAAAATCTCCGGATCAACTATTGTTGCAACCGAAAATGCAAGTCTTGCAACCATACCGGATGAAAAGTTTTGTACCGGAACATCAAGGAAATCATGAAGCTCAGAAAAATCAACTATCTCGTTAAACTTAGAATCAATGAATTCCTTTGAGTACCCCATTATCGCACCGTTAAGATATATATTCTCTCTTGCAGTAAGCTGTGGGTCAAAGCCTGCGCCAAGCTCAATCATCGGGCAAATATTGCCATATGACTTAATTTCTCCCTTTGTTGGCTTCATTACTCCGGCAACAATTTTCAACATTGTTGATTTTCCCGCGCCGTTAGAGCCTATAAAACCAATAACCTCGCCTTTTTTCACCTTAAAGCTAACATCGGTCAGTGCCCAAAATTCTTTTTTCTCTTTCTTCTTTCCGCTTCCTACGTCAACAAACCACTGTTTCAGCGAAAAACCTTTTTCTATACCAAGGTTAAAACGCATCGAAACATTGTCAACTTCAACCATGTAATTTTCTCGTTCCATACGCCAACCTCACTTAAACATAATAAATAAATTTATCTTGAGTTTTCTTAAATACGAATACACCTATCATCAATGCGCCTATTGCGAATACAGCGCAATAAATCCATGAATTAATCTCAGGAATAGTATTATAAAGCATAATTCTTCTCACAAAATATATTATCCAGTAAAGTGGATTGAGCTTAAAAATAAACAACAGCCCAGGCTTGTCTATTATAGCAATATCATACATAATAGGTGTCAAATAAGTCCAGAGCGAAATCACAACACCGTAGATATAAAACATATCTCTCAAAAAGACTGCCACAGAGGATAGTATCATACTAAAACCCAAGGTAAACAAAAACAGGCACACATAAGCGTAAGGCAGGAACAAATGATATATATTTACCCCTGTTCCCGTTGTAAGCAATATAACATAAAGCGGAATAAGGGACAACAAAAAGTTTATTCCTACGAACACGCATTTCGAAACCGGGAAAATATATTTCGGCATATAAACTTTGTTTATCAGACTGAAGTTTGCAACAACGCTGCTCATTGCAAGGTTTGAAGCTTCACTGAAATAGTTAAACATAACAAGTCCGCTCATAAGATATGCCAGATAGTTTACACCCGGAGTTGTAAACTTAAACACATTAGTAAACACAAGCGCCATTACCGCCATAGTAAGAACGGGGTACAAAAGACTCCACAAAACCCCCAAAACGCTTCTTTTGTATTTAACCTTAAAATCACGGGATACAAGCTGTTTTAAGAGAAAACTATATTTTTTACATACGTATTTTATATTGTTATACATTCGTATTTAATCACCTTTCTTTCCCTATAATTTCCTCAATTATAAATTATATCATAAACTATAAAGTAAATCAAGACAAAAAAGAAACAATTGTCGATATTATTCTATTATTGTACACTTTTCCAGAATAATACATCACTATATTTAACTGTATTTACAAATACTATAACTATAAAATAACTTAAGGAGAAAAAACTATGAAAAAAATATTATGTTTTTTAATTACAATACTAATATTTATGTCCTTGTGTATTTCATCGGCAGCAGCAACCCAGTACACTGTTGTAAAGGGCGACAGTCTATGGAAAATTGCCGTCAGATATGAAATAGGTCTTTCCGAAATAATATCCGCAAATCCGCAAATTAAAAATCCGGATCTTATCTATCCGGGGGATGTTATAACCGTTCCTTCAATTGACTCAGGTGTTTTAAGCTATGAAGAAGAGGTCGTGCGGCTTGTTAACGAAATCAGAAGAAATTACGGTCTGAGAGAGCTAACCATAAACTGGCAGTTGTCCCGTGTTGCAAGATACAAGTCTCAGGATATGCTGGATAACAGATATTTTTCACACACAAGCCCCACCTACGGCTCACCCTTTGATATGATACGCGCCTTCAATATTTATTTTAGATATGCAGGCGAAAACATTGCTATGGGTTACTCAACCCCTGCCGCAGTTGTAAACGGCTGGATGAACTCAGAAGGACACAGAGCTAACATTTTGAATGCAAACTACACCCAAATAGGTGTCGGCTATGTTGCAAACGGACATTATTGGACACAAATGTTTATAGGCTGATTATTAAATAAAAAACTCGCTTCCGCGAGTTTTAGAAGCAGACAAACAGTCAGGGCTATCCGCCCTGAAACCCGACAAGAGACGCACTTTTGAAAAAGTGCCCTCTTGACTCCATCAAAACTTTGAAATAAACAACATTCGGTTCGTTATTTATAGTTTTTTGAGGGTGTGGGAACTTTTTTTAAAAAAAGTTCCCACATTCTTCACATTAAAAAGGACTGCCTTTCTCTGACAGTCCTTTGTCTTTATTCTTCTACATCTACTTTTATTTTCAATTCTTCGAGAGCTTTTGCTTCGGGGAGATTGGGACATTCGGTCATAAGTTCGGTTGCATTTTGTACCTTCGGGAAAGCGATAACATTCCTGATATCGTCAAGACCGAGCATGAGTGTGCAGAGTCTGTCGAAACCGAAAGCCAAGCCGCCGTGAGGAGGTGTTCCATACTTGAACGCTTCAAGCAGGAATCCGAATTTTTCCTCTGCCTCTTCCTTTGTAAGTCCGAGAACGTCGAACATCTTCCACTGTATTTCAGGGTTATGGATTCTGATAGAGCCGCCGCCCGCTTCCATACCGTTGATAACCATATCGTAGGCCTTCGCTCTTACCTTTGAAGGATCGGTGTCCATAAGGGGAAGGTCTTCATCCATAGGTGATGTAAAGGGATGGTGCTTTGCGTAGTATCTTCCCTCTTCCTCGTCATATTCAAACAAGGGGAATTCCGTTACCCAGAGAAGCTTGAAGTCCATAGGATCACAGAGTTCCATACGCTTTGCAACCTCGCAACGGAGTGCACCGAGCGCATCAAATACAACATTATCCTTATCTGCAACAATGAATACAAGGTCGCCTTTTTCAAATCCGAGCGCGTTATAAATGGCGTTATTTTCTTCTTCTGTAAGGAATTTTGCATAGGAAGACGAAATTTCACCGTCAACATTCTTTGACCAAGCAAGTCCCTTTGCGCGGTAGGTCTTTACAAACTCGCCCAGCGCATCAATTTCCTTACGGCTGAAACGGCTTGCTCCGCCCTTAACATTAATACCGCGGACACTGCCGCCCATTTCAATAGCGCCCTTAAACACTCTAAATTCACAGTTTTCTGCAACATGGGAAAGGTTCTTAAGCTCAAAGCCAAATCGAAGGTCAGGTTTGTCCGAGCCAAAGCGTTCCATAGCTTCCGCATAAGTCATTCTCTGAATGGGTGTCTCTATATCCTTGCCAAGAAACTCCTTGAATACTCTTTTGAGAAATCCTTCGTTGATCGCCATAACATCATCTTCTGTTACAAAAGACATTTCAAGGTCGATCTGTGTAAATTCCGGCTGTCTGTCCGCACGCAGGTCCTCGTCTCTGTAGCAACGCGCAAGCTGGATATATCTGTCAAAGCCCGACAGCATCAATATCTGCTTATAAAGCTGGGGAGACTGTGGGAGCGCATAGAACTTTCCGGGATGTACACGGCTGGGAACAAGATAATCTCTTGCCCCCTCGGGAGTAGGCTTGATAAGGTTAGGTGTCTCGATCTCAACAAAGCCGTTTTCCGCATAGTAGTCGCGTACTATCTTTGCGATCTTACTTCTCATCAAAATATTGTTCATCATATCGGGACGGCGAAGGTCGAGATAACGGTGCTTCAAACGAAGCTCTGTCTTAACGTTGCTGTTTTCTACGATTTCAAAAGGAGGAGTCTGCGAAACGGAAAGTATCTTCAGCTCCTTAACGAAAATTTCGATCTCACCGGTCGCTCTGTCCTTATTAATTGCACCCTCTTCTCTTGCTCTTACAACGCCCTTTGCACATAGAACATATTCTGAACGCACGGTAAACGCTTTTTCAAAAGCTTCTCTGTTTGTCTCACTGTCAAAAGCAAGCTGAACAATACCCGTTCTGTCGCGAAGATCAATAAATATCAGCTTACCAAGGTCTCTCTGGCGCTGTACCCATCCCATAACACATACGTCAAGTCCTACATCTGCCTTTGTAAACTCACCGCAGTATTTCGTTCTTTTATCTGTTTTACTAAGCAATTCTGCCATAAATTTTCATCTCTCTTTCTTGTTGTCTCTTTATTCGGCTGAAAGAATATCTTTAAGCGCCGTTATATCATCAAGCAAAATCTCGCTCTGTTGACTGTTATCCATATTCTTAAGCTGCGCCTTGTTCGCTTCAAGCTCGGAGTCTCCGATTATCAACGTATATTTTGCATTTTTCTTATCCGCGTATTTCATCTGCGCCTTAAGTGAACGTCCAACAAGGTCTGTTTCAGCGTAAAGTCCCTCATTACGCAGCTTTGCAACAACACCCATAGCGTATTTAGCCGCATTTTTACCCATACTTGCAATATAGAGATAGGGACGGTTTTCGTTCTCAATATTAATGCCCGACTTTTCCATTGCAAGAATAAGTCTTGTTATTCCTGCAGCAAAGCCTATACCCGAAAGTGCCGGACCGCCAAGGTCTTTTATAAGTCCGTCATATCTGCCGCCGCCGAGAATGGTACTCTGCGCGCCGATGTCTGTTGCAATAAACTCATATACCGTTCTTGTATAATAGTCGAGACCTCTTACAATATGTGTATCAATCTCATATTCAATACCCACTTCCTGCAAATAACATTCAAGTTCATCCATATGCTGTTTGCAGTCAGGACAAAGGTGATCTATAGTCTTTGGGGCATTCTTTGCAATATCAGAGCATATAGGACTCTTGCAGTCAAGAATACGCAAAGGGTTTGTCTCAAGTCTTCCCTTGCAGGTATCGCAAAGTTCAGCGGAATTTGCTTTAAAATAATCCTTCAAAGCCTGTCTGTATGCAGGACGACATTCGGGACAGCCTATGGAGTTAATGTGTAGTTTTGTATTTTTTATACCAAGCTCCTTTATGAGCGAATGTGCTACTGCAATTATTTCCGCGTCTGCCGCAGCATCTGCCGCGCCAAACAATTCAACGCCAAACTGATAAAATTCGCGGCTTCTGCCCGCCTGCGGTTTTTCATATCTGAAGCAGTTTATGAGATAGTAAAGTTTCAGCGGCATTGTATCGGAACACATACCGTTTTCGATAAGAGTTCTTGCAACAGATGCAGTACCCTCAGGGCGTAGTGTTAAGCTTCTGCCCTCTCTGTCGGTAAATGTATACATTTCTTTTTGGACAACATCGGTGGAATCTCCAACACCTCTTTGAAACAGCTCTGTTGACTCAAATGTAGGAAAACGTATCTCGGAAAAACCAAACTTTGCTGCAACCTCTCTTGCCTTTGCTTCAATAAACTGCCATATAGCAACATCCTTCGGCAATATATCCATTGTGCCTCTCGGTTTCTGTATCATATTTCTGTATCTCCGTATTCTTTGATTTTATCTTACTTCATCGAGGAAAATTCCCTTATAGCCGTGTTCGTATACCCAGCGGCAAGGCTCAAGAACTCTTTCTTCAAAATCAGACTCATAAAATGTAAAGTCCTCATAGAAGTATTCTTCGTGCATCATAAGCTCAATAAATCCTGAACGTGTTTTTTGTGTATTCATGTAATTGAGCAGTTCAATGCACTCGTCAGCCGTATGCAGATTCAAAACTCTGTCTATCTTGCAGTAAAGTATATCAAGCTCCGTATCATACCAAAAGTCTCTCTGTGAGAGATAATCTGTCAAATACTTAGGATAGAAGTAGGAAACTATCGGACAACCGCCCTCAAGCACAAAATAACCTGCAAGGTTTTTAATGCCGAGATCACGAACAGCCTTTGTCCCCTTGTATGTGCACTCACCCCAATGTACAGTTGTTTCATTGGAAAGAGCTTCCTTACCCGCAAAACGAATTATTTCGTCCTGCACTTTTTTACAGTCTCCGTAGATTCTGTCATAGTCTGTGTCTATATAAGGCTTATCGGGCTGATCCGCCTTTGCGTGAAAGTTAAGCTTCAACCAATCAGAGTTTGCCTGCCATTCGGATTTAAACTTATCAGTCATCATGGACAGGTTAAAATATTCTCTCTTTTCGGAAAAATATTTGTGTTCTGCAGTCATCTCATAGTATATGTTTATATGAACGCAAGCGCCGTAAAGGTCATGTGCCTTTTTGTAGACCGCAAGATACGGATTATCAAAAATAGAATTGTATTTATCTTTATTTTTGTTTATATCATAAAGAAAAATTATATTGTCATCGCTGGAAAGTCTGTAGTAACCGATATGCTTTTTCAAAGTAAAAACGGATATTTCATCTGTTACATTATTGCCCTCTGCAACAAGCAATGTTTTACCGTCATTAATACAAACCTCTGCTGTATAAAAATCGCCGCACTTTTCTGCATCGACACCGTTTATCTTAACCGGAGAGTCAGACTCGACTTTTGCTTTGATGTAAAGCTTTCCGCCCCGCACCTCGCCGTCATATTCGTTCAAAACATCGCCGTCAATAGGATATACAAAATGCGTTGACTTCTCCCAATCAATATATTTTCTCATTACTTCGACCTCTTTTGCATATTGTTTTTTCAACATTTTATATTCGTACCCCTTATTATACAATATAATATAATATTTTTCAATAAGTTTGGTAAAGTTTTGTAAGTCTAAAAATATGTTTTTATCAAATAAGATTATTATAGAAACACAAGCAAAACCAAAGTTTATAAAAAAATTTACAAACACCGTATTATGTGATATAATCTTTTTAAGGCATTAATTAAAACAATTGCGAGGAGAAATATTATGAGCGATATTTTTGAAAGATACGCGCCGTTTATACAGGATTTTATATACAAGAATAACTGGAAAGAGCTGCGTCCCGTTCAGATCGAGGCGGCAAGAGTCATTTTTGACACCGACAATAACCTTTTGCTTACGTCATCCACTGCATCGGGTAAGACCGAGGCTGTGTTTTTTCCAATATTGACCGAGCTGTCGGAAGCCCCGTCGACCTCCTTCGGCGTGCTTTATATTTCACCGCTGAAAAGCCTTATAAATGACCAATTCAACCGTATGGATGAGCTTCTCGACCTATCGGGAATACCCGTATTTCACTGGCACGGAGATGTTTCAGCCTCCCACAAAACGAAAGCGCTGAAAAATCCGAGCGGTATTTTGCAGATAACTCCCGAATCACTCGAAAGTATGTTGATGAACCGCTCAAACGATATAGTAAGGCTGTTTCACGATTTAAGATACATCGTTATTGACGAGATACACACATTGACGGGTACAGATAGAGGCAACCAGATCATCTGCCAGCTTTCAAGACTGCAACGGCTTATTTGCAACAGCCCGCGCAGAATAGGTCTTTCGGCAACTGTAGGCGATGCAAAGATCGCCGCCGACTGGCTTGGAACGGGCAGCGGACGGGACACCGAAATGCCCGATATTCCTGCCGAAAAGCTGAAATGGCGGCTCGGTATGGAGCATTTTTATATTCAAAATCAAAACGAAAACCAAGCTGTTCCCTCTACGGAAAATAACGACGGAAAGGCGTTGTTTGATCCCGGGTATGAATATATATACAACTGCGTAAAAAACAAAAAGTGCCTTGTTTTCTCCAATTCCCGCGAGGAGACCGAATATGTTACGGCAACCTTACGTCAAATTGCCGACGCAAAAAAAGAGGAGGATATTTTTACTATACACCACGGAAACCTGTCGGCATCATTGCGCGAAGAAGCAGAAATGAAGCTTAAAGACGATGACTGCCATACCGTTACCTGCGCCACCGTTACACTTGAGCTTGGGATTGATATAGGCAAACTTGAAAGAATAGTGCAAAATAATTCGCCAAACTCCGTTTCAAGCTTTTTGCAGAGACTCGGACGGTCAGGCAGACGTGATGCGCCCCCCGAAATGATGATGGTCTTCCGCGAGGAAAACCCGTTGCCAAACGCTCCTCTCCCCCAGCTTATACCCTGGGAGCTTATCAAAGCTATAGCCATTGTTCAGCTTTATATCGAGGAAAGGTTTATCGAGCCGCCGAGGGTCAAGAAAATGCCATTCAGCCTGCTGTTTCAGCAGACATTGTCCATACTCAACGCATCAGGCGAGCTGACACCAAAAGCCCTTGCCGAAAAAGTGCTTGAACTGCCGCCATTCCAAAATGTTTCAAAAGAGGATTACAAGACTCTTCTCATTTCTATGCTCCAAAACGGTTATATACAACAGACCGAGGAAAAGGGGCTTATTGTCGGTC
The DNA here is from genome assembly GCA_045645205.1 of Eubacteriales bacterium. Classification (GTDB taxonomy): domain Bacteria; phylum Bacillota; class Clostridia; order Oscillospirales; family CAG-272; genus RGIG1995. Next base: position 24,868 of record JAZRIJ010000029.1, on the reverse strand, counting down.
TTGAAGGAGAAAAAATAACAAACAGCTTTAAATTTTACGCCGTTTTCAAGGACAGCGAGGATTTCACCGTAAGATGCGAGTCTGACGAGATAGGCACGATAACATCCCCGCCCCCCGTCGGCGACCGCTTTGCCCTTGCAGGCAAGGTCTGGGAGGTTGAAGAACTGGACATTCCTCGGCGTCTTGTGTATGTTAAATATGTTAAGGGCAAAATGGAGATCGCATGGCCCGGCGACTACGGCGAGGTTCATACAAGAATTTTACAACGTATGAAGCAGGTTTTGGCAGAAGATACAATCTACCCCTATCTTAAACCAAATGCCGCCGCCCGTCTGCAATCGGCGCGAACAGTTGCAAGGAATACGGGTATGTTGAAAAACTCCCTTGTACACCTCGGAGGTTATACTTGGTGCCTGTTCCCTTGGCTCGGCACACGCTCAATACGTACCCTGCGTAAATATATTGCTCAAAACAGAGACAATTTCAAGATAAGCAACATTGAATCCGAGGGTTATTATATAATGTTCAAAATGGAACAAAACAACCCAAAAGGCTTTATAAAAATCTTAGACGAAAGGGCAAAAATGTACGGTATCGACACATATTCTCTGGTCGGAACAGCAGAAATGCCCGTATTTGAAAAATACGATTCCTTCATTCCCGGTGAGCTTTTACGACGCGCCTACGCTGAAGACCGCTTACGCGCCGACGAGGTATGTAAACGCCTTGATGAAATTGCAAAAGAATAAAGGCATAAATACTTCAATTAATACACATATAATAAAAAATAAGAAATGGTCTGTTTCAAAAAATCCATTTCTTATTTTTTATTATTTCTCCAAGAAAATTTCGCACAGGTCTGTCAGAATATCGCTTGGGAGCATTGCATGTTCTGACAGACGGTCGGCGCAACGGTCTGCCGCCTCCCCATGGAGATATACTCCGCATTTTGCCGCATTAAATGGCGGAATTTTTTGTGCGCAGAATGAGCTTATCATACCTGCAAGCACATCTCCGCTCCCCCCTCTTGCCAGTCCGGGATTGCCCGTCTTGCTGTTTACAGCTATTTTTCCGTCCGGGGTTGAAATATATGTTATATGTGATTTCAGCACAACAATACAGTTATATTCAGCCGCGAATTTTAGAGCTGTTTCTTCGGGAGTTTTTGCAATCTCCTCCCGTGTTTTTCCGCTCAACCTCGACATTTCGCCGAAATGGGGAGTTATAACGGGCGGCATTTTCGCCTGTCTTATCAAGCCGGGACATTCCGACAGCACATTCAGCGCGTCTGCATCAAGAACAAGCTGACACTCTGACTCGGTTACTATTCTTTTTACAAGCTGTCTTGTATCACTGTCAAGAGCAAGACCGCAACCTATAAGAAGCGTTGTACACCTTTTTGCATTTTGTATAATAAAATCACAATTATTTGCCGATATTGTACCGTTTGCGCTCTCACTAAGGGGCAAAAACGTACATTCGGGTAAAGAGACCGCAACGGCTGAAACAACTTTTTCGATCGAACACAATGTTGCAATACCCACACCGCAACGCAGTGCCGCCACACAGCTTAAATATGCCGCGCCTCTGTAATATGCGCTTCCGCAAACTGCAAGAAGCTTGCCGTAATCATGCTTTGAGCTTTCTTTTTTTCTTTCGGGAATAAGAGAAAGCGCATCGGATAATTTGGTTATACTCCACATATTATATTTCACCCTTTTGCTTTAACGCCCACGTTTTCAAAACAGCAGCCTGTGTTTTGCCGTCGGGAAGCTTTCCGTCAAGAATCATTTGCACAGCATCTTCAAGAGGTATTTTTTCGCTTGTTAAAAATTCGTCCTCATCAAGATGAACATCGCCTTTTTTTAAGTCCGTTGCAAGATACATATACAAAACCTCGTCCATAATTCCGGGCGACGGATAGAATACGCCGAGTGGGATTATTTTCCCCGCCGCACAGCCTGTTTCCTCAGACAGTTCTCGGATACCGCATACCAGCGGATCTTCGTCAGCCTCCATCTTTCCTGCAGGCACTTCCTTTACCACCTCGCCGTAAGGGTATCTATACTGATTAACAAAAATAACCTCTCCGTTATCCGTCAACGGAACAATGCACACTCCGCCGTTTTTTCTGACAACCTCACGGTATGATGCATGACCGTTAGGCAGCTCGACCGTGTCGGTCTCTATTCTGATTATCCTACCGGAAAACTTAACTTCCCCGTCTATTCTTTTTTCAAAAAGCATATCTTTCATATCTTTGCTCATAATAAACACCCCTTACTACTATTGTAATTTTATTGTATCATATTTTATTAGTTTCTGCAACAAGGACTTGCATTTTCTGCTATAGGAGCATTATGTAAAGGACAACGGCTCAAATACCAGCCTCAGCGTGTAAGAAACACTATAACGGGCAAAACCGAGATTATAGATAATATCTCGTATAAAGAATGGGCGAAACAGAATAGTATTGACGTACTATCCGAAGAAAACGAGGTTGCAAGATTGACAAAAAATGTAAAATCTGATAGAATAACAGAAAAGCCCACACTTAAACAAGCTCTCGATATTCAAAAGGAAGAGACACGAGCAAAAAATACGCTAACCACGTTTCTTTTAAAGGTGCTACTAATCCCGACAATATAAAGACTGTTAATGATACGTTAGACTATCTAACAGCGCGATACCCGACGGAGAAATTAGACCGTATATTTATAGACGATATAGTTAATCCGAGAGGAAAAGCAAGCGCAAACGCTAAGAGAATGAGGATAGACAGAGAGTTTATCAATTCAAAAGCGGAACGCTACGACTGGGCGGGACAAGTAAAACGTAATCAAAAGAAGATAGCTGAGTTAGAAAAACAATGGTTAAGAGAAACGCCACAAAAACGGGCAGAACTTAGAACTAAGATAGCCGAGTTGGAAAGGTATAACAAATTCAAACGGCGTAGTGTTTCGGGCGACGGCTACGGTGTACGCGGTACTATTACACACGAATACGGGCATATATTAAGCGACCAGTGTATAGGTTTAGGTAATGGTAATAGAGTTATACCGTCGTATGATAAGAACAAAGACGCGGTTTACAGCAGACTACGCGATAAAGTAAAAGCCACATACAATAGAGCTATACAAAACGGTGATATTTTCAACATTTCCAAACATGCAGAAACAAACGAAAAAGAGTTTTTCTCGAAAGTTTTTGCTATGCGAGAAATGGGCGATGCATTACCTAAATATATTACAGATATGATATCGGAGGTATTGAAGAAATTTTTGATTAGCTCAAAGGAGATGATTGAATGGATAAAATAAAGACTCAGCTTGACGGTGGTACTTTAGAAGAAAATATTGCTGAAATTAAAGAGTTTTGTGGCTTGCGTCCGGACCAGTCTTTTGATGAGTTAGAAATAGACGAGCAAGCTTCTGTAACAGAAACACACTCACAAGAAAATTAAAAATAAGTACTAGTATAAAGCGGGATTTACATTTTGTAAACACATTGCCAGAAAAAGCATTATTAGGAAAACCAGAGTGGGTTAGAAAGAGCAACTCCGTACACTCTGTAAAAAATATTTATGTTATAAAAATGCTAAAAAAAGAATTTACAAACTTTGAAAAATATACTACACTACTCATGGAAGAGGTAATTTGAATGTGGGAAGGCAACATTGACGAAAAACTCCAAAGGTTATATGATCAATATTATGAACTTTTTGGCATAGAACCCGATGGCCATATGGAAATATGTTACGATGGGTTATTATATGAAGAGTATGTGGCATATATTGAAGAATGTTTAGAGAAAAAAATTGATATGGTTGAAGTGGTAAAATAATTAAAATAACGTATATTACGTTGTTTTTCATAAGAATATTTAAAAATCGGCAGAGGATGCTACCTCAGCCGATTTTGTAATATAATGGTATGTAAACTAAAGAAATACACAACACTCAACATAACAACAAAAAGAAAACTTCCCAAAAAGCTTATATCCGCTATTTTTTGGGAAGTTTCCTGGTGCTCCATCGGAGAGTCGAACTCCGGACACCTTGATTAAAAGTCAAGTGCTCTACCATCTGAGCTAATGGGGCAACACAAATATTATGCTCTCTAAATCAAGCTTTAATATAATATCACACAAAAATATGTTTGTCAATACTTTTTTGTAATTTTTGTAGGTTTAAATTCCTTATATTTATGGAATAATAACAAAAAACATATGAGGTTGGTATATGTATACACTATTATTCAGAACGATCATAACATATATTCTGCTTATCGGAGCAATGCGCCTTATGGGAAAAAGACAGCTTGGCGAGCTTGAGCTGTCCGAATTTGTCATAACAATGCTTTTGTCCGAGTTAGCATCCATCCCTATCGCCGACAACACAATACCGCTGACTTTTTCGTTGCTACCCATCATTGTACTTCTCTCCCTCGAAGTCATAGTTTCCTTTGTTGCAATCAAAAACCGCAAGATGAAAAAGATCATAGGCGGAAGTCCAAGTATAATCATCAACAAAGGAAAAATATGCAAATCCGAAATGGAAAAGGTACGGATAAGCCTTGACGAGCTGCTTGCCCAGCTCCGCATAAAAGACATATCCGACATTTCCGATGTCGAATACGCTATTCTTGAAGAAAACGGACAAATATCCGTTATTCCGAAAATGCATGCCCGAAATGCAACCCTCGGCGACCTTAACATCAAAACCGCAGAAAAAGGCATAACACATACCATTGTTGCCGACGGTCAGATCAGCGACTTCAACCTTAAAATTATAGGTCATAACCGAAAATGGCTTTATTCCCAATTAAAAAAACAAAAATGCAGTCTTCGGGACATTTTTCTGCTAACAGTTGACGACACGGGAAAAATAAATCTAATCAAAAACGGAGATATTTCATGAAATCAATTATTCTGCCCATTATTCTGCTTATATCCGTCTTAGCCTTTGTGATCACCGTCGGTTTTTCCACAAACAGCTCCCTCTCAGACCTTATAAAACAAACAAACGCTCTGCCCGATAATCCCGACGAGCATACCCTCGATGAAATAAACAAAATCGAAAAAGAGTGGAACAAACACAAAGAAATATATTCCGCAATAATCAAGTTCGATTTCGTCTACAACTTCTCAAAAGAAATAAGCGCTGCCAAGGCAGGCTGCACCGCCGACGACCCCGGCACATATCTCGCCGCAAAAAAATCCATGGTAAACATTCTCGAATATATCCGTGATGTGCAAAGACTAAGGCTTGACAACATTATATAAACTAAAAACTTTCCGAAAATAAGCCTAAACTTTTTTCGGAAAGTTTTTAAAATATTACAAAATTTATGATGCTGCTGTTTAAGCAGAATCTGAAGGCATCATCCACGCTTCAAGCTTTTCATTGCTCAAATAGTTTGTCCGCTGACTGTAACAGTTTTTTTGATACAGTTTATTGCTGCATTTCTTCAAACATTTTCTTTGAAATCTGCGAATACTTATACGCATTTTCATAATCCTTAAGCTCACGGCAACATATTTCCAAGTCACAGTAAATGGTATATTCAAAGGGAACACCCAAATCCTTTTCCCGTAACAGCCTTCTGCCTATTTCCAAGGCTTCCGCATATCTGCCGCTTTCCATAAGGCTGTGCACTTCGTTCTTTTTCAAAACAGCAGTGCGCCTGTCAGATGTTTCAATAAAACGGTCAATAAGATATTTCCGTTCTTCTGACTTATGCTTAGTCTGCTTAAGATATGGAGTTATTGATGATATCATAACCTCAAGCATTTCATTCTTAATTTTTATGCTATCTGAAGAATATATAGTTTTAGAAGCATATTTTACAGCATTTTCTCCGTTTTTTAATGCATGGCGAAGCTCGCCCTTGTCAAATGCATCATATGCTTTTTTTATATAACACTCAGCTAAAATGATATATGTCTCATCACAGCCCTCTGCTTCATCAGAGCAAAGATCTATACACTTGTCATATTCGTAATTCCTAAATTTTTTTTTCAGTTCAGGCAATTTTCTTGTCAAAAAATAAACACTTTTATTGTCTCTTTCTGAAAAAAGCAGACCAATATCTATACCTAACTTGTCTGCAATATACAAAGCCGTCTGAAGAGACGGCATTGCAAGCCCATTTTCTATCTGGCTCAACATATTTCGTGTTATAAAATCGCCCGCAAGCTCTGCCTGTGTCATTCCCGCATTCAATCTTGCCAAACGTATTTTTTCACCAAGCTTCATAAATTATTTGTCTCCGAAAAGAGATTTTCCCTGCGAGTCAATACATACATAAAGTGGAAAATCAACCACTTCAAGTCTTTTGACCGATTCACATCCCAAGTCCTCAAAAGCAATAACATCAAGCTTCTTTACACATCTTGCAGCAAGTGCGCCAGCGCCTCCTATAGCACAAAGATACACCCCCTTATTTCTTACAATTGCATCAATAACATCCTGACTTCTATTTCCCTTACCAATCATACATTTCAGTCCCAGATCCATAAACTGAGGAACAAAAACGTCCATACGTGTAGATGTTGTAGGACCGCACGAACCGATAGGCATACCCGGTTTTTCGGGAGTAGGTCCTGCATAATAAACAGTCGCATCCTTCAATTCAAAAGGCAAAGGCTTCCCCTCGTCTATAAGCGCCTTGATTCTTTTGTGCGCCGCATCACGCGCAGTATATACAACACCCGAAAGTAAAATTTCTTCTCCGCATACAATCTTGTCAGCCCATTCCGATATGTTTGCTGTGTTATAAGATTTACTCATTGTTATCCTCCAAAATAACTCTCTTTGTGTATTCGAGAGATTCTTTTAATTTTATGCAATCTTCTTCAATTGAAGTATTTGTATCTGTACGAAAACTTTCGGCAGACAGCGATAGCTCACGCAACGCATCTGTAAGCTGTATGGTCTTTGAAGCTATCTTACCGGTATACTTCTCGTTTATTTCGTTAAGCTTTTCCAAAGTAGTATCTATCATATTCTTTGAAGCAACCCTTGCCTTAAGCTCTGCCTCGCTTACAATACTTTCTGCCCTGGCGCTTGCACTTACTATCATAGAACCGATTTGCTCGCTTACCTTGTCATACTTGCTTGACTTTTCGTATATTTCCGAACTTGCTTCATTCATCCTTTCATAATCGGCAACCTTTGTGGCAAGGTCTGCATTCTCTTTTTCCAATGCATTCTTTTCTTCGTTAAGCTTATCTATAGTATCATTCATTCCGACAACAAGGTTATCGAGTTCTGTATACTTTGCCCGAAGCTCTTCCAATTCGGCATCACTGTTTGATTTAGCAGCTTGTTCAAGCTCTGTTACCTTATTCTCTAATTCAGCAATTTTCTTTTTGCTCTCCACTTCCGCTTCAAAACATTTTATGTTTAATGACTCAATATAACTATTTACATCTTCCTTGTTATAGCCTCTCATGGAAATTCTGAATTTTATTTTCCTGTCGCTCATCAAACCGACCTCGTTTCGTAAATTTTATTTACACCTTTAATATTAACATAAAATCCATCAGTTTGCAACCAATATTTTTGTTTTTTCTATATTTTTTAAAAAAATTTGACTTGGTTAAGGGATATTTGACTTAATTACTTGAATTTTTAATAATATAATGTTATTATGTTATTATAAACACTACAAAAAAGGCGGTTTTATTATGTCAAAATATGTAATCGGTATTGATGTGGGCGGAAGTACAACAAAAATTGTTGGTTTTGATGAAAATAATAAGCTTATAACCCCACTTTTTGTCAGAGCCACAGACCAGGTTACATCAATATACGGGGCATTCGGGAAATTTACATCCGAAAATTCCATCGAATTAAACGAGATTACCCGAGTTATGATGACGGGGGTTGGCTCGACTTTTATAACCAAACCGCTTTACGGCTTAAAATGTGAAAGTGTTCCCGAATTTGAATGTGTGGGGCGCGGAGGTCTGTATCTTTCAAAGCTTAAAGAAACCATAGTTGTAAGTTTGGGAACGGGTACAGCTCTTGTTCACGCAAAGGAAAACAATGAAATAAAATATTTAGGAGGCACAGGTGTCGGCGGCGGTACACTTATGGGACTCAGTAAACAGCTTCTCCAAATGGATGACATTGACCATATAGTTGAGCTTGCTAAAAACGGTAACCTTAATAATATTGATCTTCGCATTAAAGATATATCAAACAAGGCAGACTTTGGCGGTCTGCCCGATATAATGACTGCCGCAAACTTCGGAAAGATAAGCGATATAGCGACAAGAGAGGATATTGCCATTGGTATAATAAATATGGTATTTGAGGTTGCAGGCATGCTTGCTGTTTTTGCCGCGCGCAACCATAATATAAAGAACATTGTACTAACAGGAAACCTGACCCGTGTGCCACAAAGCAAAGAAATTTTTCAAACTCTCAACTCATTGTTTGGAGTAAACTTTATAATTCCCGAAAATGCACAGTTCAGTACGGTTATCGGCGCGGCACTGTCTGTATAATTAATATTTTATTATACAGATAAATTACGCTTCGTTTTACATAATTAAATAAAGAAAAGAACAAGGACTTACTCAACGTGATAATTTTGAGCAAAGTCCTTTTTGTTTATTTTCTTCTGTATTTGTTATATTTATATCTGTATCTGTTGCTTCTGGTTTTTCTGTAAATAAAGCTTATTATGTACATTAAAACAACAACAGCTATACACAAAATCATTATTTTAAATTTGGGAGATCTAGTAAAGTTCTGTATTCTTGCAAGCACATAAAGAAAGCTGTTACGATCAACATTGTTCTTGGTAATAAGGTTGATTTTTGCTATTTCCTCACCCCTATAGCTAAGAGTAAGAGTCCCTGCCACATATCCTGCTTCAATCGGTGCTTCAAGCACATTTTCCGCAAGCTCTATATTTCTCGTTACTTCCTTTGAAACATCAACTGAAACGGGCAAAAAATATTGAACAGACTTCTCAGGAGTAAGCACCACATAATCGACTTGGCTTGAAAGCTTAACGTCTACCTCGCATATCATTTCGCTGGAGTCTACTACCTTCTTGTATTCAAAATTATCATACGACCAATCTATAAGCTCATTCACAGCTTTGTAGACATAAATGTTTTCCTCGTCACTCGCGCCTCCAATAAGCACATAAAAATTCGTCATACCATTTCTTGACACAGAGGTTACCACAACATCTCCTCCCTCAACAGTCGAACCTGCATTTATACCCTGTGCCTCTTTGTTTCGGTACTTTGTTTCAATATTTGTAGAAATAAGATAGTTGCTATTATAAATATAACGTATCTTAGATGTGTTTGTTTCAGGCAAAACATAACGTGATACAGAGCATATATCCATATACCCCTGCACAAGATATGCATATTTTGCAAGGTACAGAGTATCCTCAGCAGTGGTATACATATCGGGGTCCGAATAGCCGTAGGCATTAGTATAATGGGTATTTTTCATACCTATTTCGCTTGCCTTGTAATTCATCATATCTATAAAAATGTCATGTCCTCCCGATATCTCGTATGCAAGTACGTTTGCAGCATCATTCGCACCGCCTACAATGGTTGCATAAAGCAGGTCTTCTACGGTTACCACCTCTCCTGCCTTAAGCTGAATATTTTTACCCTTATAGCTTCCCAAAGCCTCCTTGGTAACCGTTATCTGCTCTGAATATCTTCCCCTGTAAAAATCAACGGCAAGCATACCCGTCATTATTTTGGCGGTTGAAGCAGGATATACCTTATCGGCCTCGTTTTTTGAGTAAAGAACTTGATCATTTTCCAAATTGTATATGTAAATATTTTGCACCATAGAAAGATCCGGTAATCCTTCTTCAGCGCCTATTGATATTGCGCAAAATAAAAATATTAAAATTGTAAAATTCAAAAATAATATTATTTTTTTCACTTTTTTATAATTCCTTTATTTTTTGAAAAATATTCAACAGTATTGCATATATCATCTTCAATAGCCGCCTTTAAACTGTCCACATTGAAAAACTTTTTTTCATCTCGCAGCTTTTTGTAAAAGCTTACCTTTATATTCTTATCGTAAAGTACACCGTCATAGTTAAGAATATGTGTCTCACAGTTAACATCCTGTATATCATCATTCACTGTCGGGCGGCTGCCTACATTGGCAACTCCCAGGTATATTTCACCGTCAATATCACATGTACAGGCATATATCCCTTTTTGAGGCATTATCATATCATCGGGAAAAGCCTGATTTATAGTAGGCAGTCCCAAAGTTCTGCCCAGCCTTTTTCCGTGTAAAACAGGAGCATCAATAGAATACGGTCTTCCAAGCATTTCACAGGCTTCTTCCATATTACCGTTTTCAATAAATAAACGTATTGCCGACGAGCTTACTATTTTATCCAATCTGCAAACAGGGTCAACTATAACTATATTTCTGCCGTGTTTGTTCATATACTCACGCAACAACAAAGGAGTCCCAATACAATTTTTTCCAAACCTAAAATTAAATCCGCACACAACGCAACGGCAGTCAAAATCGTTTATAAGTATCTTGTCCGCAAACTCCTCGGGGCTGTAGTCCCTGACACTTAAAAAATCCTCATATATTACGTAGTCAAGTCCGCTTTTTGCAAATATCTTGTTTTTCTCTTCAACTGTTGTCAGATAGGCAACCTTTTTTTTTGACAAAACATTCTGCGGATGCTCACCAAATGTCCAAGCTCCTGTTTTAAACCCTAACCGTCTTCCCTCTTCAAGCACTGCCGAAATCAAACTCATATGTCCTCGGTGTACTCCATCAAAGTTACCCAAAATCAAACAAAGAGGTTCCTTTATTCGGTCAGTTTCTATGCTTTTTTTTAAATCTATTATTTTCAATTTCCTTCACCATTTATGTCATAAAACCAATAACTCTGTTCCAATGAGAGAAACGCTTCGCGTTGGTCTGAAAGGAACAGAGCTTAAAATTTGCATGACAAAAAACTCATTTTTTTGAAATTATCTGACTCCGAGAAAATTCTTCACAAGCATATTCAAAAGCTCGTCGCGGTCTATCTTGCGGATAAGACTTCTTGCATTCTTGTGGTTGGTTATATATGTCGGATCTTCGGAAAGAATATAGCCGACTATTTGATTAATAGGATCATATCCTTTTTCAATAAGCGCGGCATAAACCGTAAGAAGTATTTTCTTTGTATTGTCGCCCTTGTCCTCATTCAGCGAAAATGTTAGTGTCTTATCTTTCTCATCAAACATCTTGTATTTCAACTCCTTGCAAGATATATTATATATATTTTACACCGAATATCAAATAATATCAATAGGTTATTTTTATTTTTTTACATTCTTCATCAAAATTAAAGATTTATTTATAATTTTAGGAAGAAAAAAATGTTTCTATTTGCTTCTTACAGCCATCGGGCGAGTATTTCCACGAAGAAATATGCTTTATATCATTATTACGGGGCACATAAAGGTTTACATCGGCCTTTTTTTCGCCCTTGTAACTATCAATAAGAACAAGCTTTATCTTCATTCTTTCGGGAATAATATTTTTTATGTACACAGCAGCCGTCTGACCTACTGTTATCCCCTCTCTATATTCCGCAAGCCCTGCAAGGTTGGGCGTCAGTTCAACAAAAATACCGTAGTCCTCTATACTTCTTACTATACCCGCAACAGTCTGTCCCACCGAAAAAAGCTCTGCGTTTTCAAGCCATGTTCCAAGTAGTTCCTTGTGGGTAACATATATTCTGCCCGTCTCAAAATCAATGCTCTTTATAACCGTCTTTATGTGCTGTCCCACCGTAAACCTATCAGACGGATGAGCTATCCTTGAAACCGATATGCAGTCTATAGACAACAGCGACACTATCCCGCAGCCAATATCTACAAATGCACCGAAATGCTCAAGGTGCGTTACCTTTGAGGGAATAATATCTCCCGGAGACAGATGGGACAAATAACATTCATAGCACTCCCTTTGCGCCTCCCGTCTTGACAGTATACAAATAGGACTGCCGCTTTCATTATATCTTATTTCTTTTACCTTAAAGCAAACAGCCTTGCCCACCCTTGTTATAACGGCAATATCCTTAACACCGCTTCCGCTGCATTCCCATATAACCTCTTCTTTGGGAATAACTCCTCGAATTCCATTACCCAGCTCTACATGAAGAGACAGGGAATTATTGCAGAGTACTGCCATTCCTTCAAGAACCGCGCCTTCCTGCTTGGCTCTTTCAAGTCCCGCAAGACTTGAAATATACTCCTTATTCTCAGTGGTTTCAAGCTTTAATCCCTCGGGGTAATATACACAGTTTTCCATTATCTGTTCCTGCCTTTCATTCTTCTTTTTTTACGCAAATCTTATTTTGTATCATTGTATTTGGAGTTACGCAAAAATAGAACAAAAAACATTTAGGAAGCTACAAAGTATTTTCCCAAAAAATATAACACGGATATATTTATTAAAAATTAAGAAATGCATAACACTTCCATCAAATTATAACCTTGACACTTTTGGTGTAAAGTGCTATAATAATATGAATTATTATAATTTCGTGTAAAAAGGAGTGAAACAAGGGTGAAAAACAGCTTTTTTGCGGTATTTTTCAGACAAAAGTATATAAACCGATGGGGGCTTATGCGCAACGTTACAAACGAAAATTTGTCCACGCATGCAGCTGAGGTATCGTGCATTGCACACGCCCTTGCTGTTATCGGAAACACATATTTCAACAAAAACTACAATCCCGACCGGGTTGCAACCTTAGCTCTTTATCACGATATGCCCGAGGTATTCACGGGCGACCTACCCACTCCCGTTAAGTATGCAAACGACACGCTTCGCCGTTGTTATGCTCAGCTTGAGGAAAAGGCTGTGGAACAGCTTACCGCCAGACTACCCGACGAGCTTCGGAGCGAATACAAAAATCTTCTTGAAATTACCCCCGAAGATATGGATTTAAAAAAATTAGTTAAATCAGCCGACAAAATCTGCGCTTTGATAAAATGCATTGAGGAAGAAAAGTCAGGCAACAATGACTTTTCAAGCGCAAGAGCGGCAACCGAAAGAGCGCTTAAAGAGATGAGCTTTGAGGAACTTGACTATTTTATAGAAAACTTTCTTCCCGCTTTTTCGGGAACACTTGATGAATTATGAAAAATCAAAAGACAGATATATTGAGCCTTTTCCCCGAGGAACTTGTAAAACTTCTTGAAAACGAGCCTAAATACAGAGTAAAACAGCTTTTTGGTTGGCTTCACAAGGGAGCAAACTTTGATGAAATGACAAACCTTCCAAAAAAAATGCGCGATACCTTGAATGAAGCAACATACATTGCTTTGCCCGAAATTTTAAAAAAATATGTATCTAAAATTGACGGTACGGTTAAATACCTTTTTAAGCTTTACGACTGGCAATGTATTGAGAGTGTTGTCATGAAATACAAACACGGGAATACAATATGTATATCAAGTCAAGCCGGCTGTAAGATGGGATGCAAGTTTTGCGCCTCTACTCAAAACGGTTGGGCAAGAAATCTTACCCCATCGGAAATGCTCGGCCAAGTACTTGTTGCTCAAAAAGATACTGGGCTTCGAATATCGAACATTGTCCTTATGGGCATCGGAGAACCGCTTGATAATTATGACAATGTTATAAAATTTCTTCATCTCGTCAGCCTTGACGATGGATTAAACATAGGTCTGCGCCACATATCGCTTTCTACCTGCGGTGTGGTTGACAAAATATATTCTTTGGCTGAGGAAGGCCTACCGGTTACTTTGTCAATATCGCTTCACCACTCAAACGACACCGACCGCTCGGCTCTTATGCCTATAAATAAAAAATGGAATATAGATGCTTTGCTCACAGCCTGCAAGGTATTCTTCGAAAAAACAGGAAGACGAATATCTTTTGAGTATGCGGTCATTTCTGGCGTAAATGACAATGCTGTTCAGGCAAACGCACTGGCTAACCTTCTTAACACAAAACTCCCCGGAATACCGTTTCATATTAATCTTATTCCCGTGAATTCGGTTGAAGGTACAGGTTTTACAAGCGGCAACAAGTCTGTATTGCAGTTTCAAGGAAATCTTGAAAAAAAAGGAGTAAATGCCACTATCCGCCGAAAGCTCGGCAGTGATATAAACGCTTCCTGCGGACAATTACGCAGAACGGAAATGAATTTATAAAGTTTATTTCTTTTTGGAAAATAAATAAACCCAAGCGTAACTTGCGGACAATTGCGCAAAACATAAGTAAATTTATAAAAACAATTACATTATTTATAGAAGTATTTTTACATTTTATATTAAGCATTTTTTCATTTTAACGGAGGTAATATATGCAGTTTTTCGGAAAAAGCGACACAGGCATGAAACGTCAAGAAAATCAAGACAGCTTTATAACCGAACAGCTATATGACAATGCAATTTTATGTCTTGTATGTGATGGAATGGGAGGCGCCAACGGCGGAAGCATTGCCAGCTCTTTGGCATGCCGTGATTTTGTCAAGCATGTAAAGAAAAAACTGTCCGATATAAGACAGGAAGAACAATTGCAATTTAACGGAGAAAGCCTTGAAATTGAAAAGCTTTTGAAAAAGTCAGTATCTTTAACAAATACAACTGTGTTTAAAAAAGCTTCCAAGGAAAAAAACTTGTCAGGGATGGGTACTACCCTTGTTGCAGCTTTGATAGTGGACAACAAGCTTTATGTCACAAACATTGGCGACTCCAGACTGTATTTTGTTAATAATGAAAGCATAACACAGTTTACAAGAGACCATTCCTATGTACAAACTCTTATAGACTTAGGACAGCTTACTCCCGAAGAGGCTTCAAAAAATCCGCACAAAAATATAATAACAAAAGCTATAGGCACACAGAAGAAAACCGAACCCGATGTTTTCTTTAAGGACCTATCAACAGACGGAATAAAATATCTGTTACTGTGTTCCGACGGACTCACAAACTTTGTTGAGGAAAACGTGATACATAGCATTATAAATGAAGGAAAAGACCTTGAAAGCATGTGCACGGCTTTGATCGACAGAGCAAACAAAAACGGTGGGGGAGACAATATTACAACCGTGATAATAAAACTTAACTCTGCCGCTTCGGAAAATAACCACCCCGAAGAAACGGAAGAGTAAAATGAGGTGAGTTTTAATGGAACTTGAAAAATATATCGGGAATGTTCTCGACAATAGATATAAAATAGTAAAAGTAATTGGCAAGGGCGGTATGGCTATTGTATTTGAAGCATTAGACCTTGCTATGAAGCGCGTTGTTGCATTGAAGGTACTCAAGGATGATATTGCGAAAGACCCTCAATCAGTTAAAAGATTTATAAATGAATCCAAAGCTATATCTATGTTATCACACCCTAACATTGTATCAATTTACGATATTTCCATAAAGGGCGATCTAAAATACATTGTTATGGAAAGAGTCGAGGGTATTACACTGAAGAATTACATTACAATAAAGGGCGCATTAAGCACCCGTGAAGCTCTCGTGTACACACAGCAAATACTGAAAGCTCTTGAACACGCGCATTCTAAGGGAATTATCCACCGTGATATTAAACCTCAGAATATTATGCTTTTGAAAAACGGTGTAATAAAAGTTACCGACTTTGGCATAGCCAAGCTTCCAAATGCGGAAACCGTCACCGTTGCGGACAAGGCTATCGGAACTGTTTATTACATCAGTCCCGAGCAGGCAAGCGGAAAGACCATTGATCCCAGAAGCGACCTTTATTCGTTGGGTATAGTTATGTATGAGATGTTGACAGGCGATTTGCCCTTTAAGGCAGACACTCCCGTATCCGTTGCATTGAAACAGATAAATGAACAACCGAAGAATCCAAGAGAAAAAGTTCCGAGACTTGCTGTGGGTGTTGAACAGATAATTCTGACCGC
The DNA here is from genome assembly GCA_045645205.1 of Eubacteriales bacterium. Taxonomy (GTDB): domain Bacteria; phylum Bacillota; class Clostridia; order Oscillospirales; family CAG-272; genus RGIG1995. The sequence continues at coordinate 8,930 of JAZRIJ010000029.1, read as the reverse complement.
TATGGAAAAAAATGCAGATAAACGTTTCCAGACAGCTACTGTTATGCGCAAACACGTTGAACAAATGCTTGCCAATCCCACGTATATATTCAGCAACAAGAAAATGTCAGCCATTCCTGCCCCCACAGGCATAAAAGGAGTTTTGGCAAAGTTGAAAAGAAAAAAACCTAAGGGAAAGAGACAGAACAGTTCTATGCTTCCGGTTATTGCCGGAATAAGTATTGCTTTTATTATTATATTGGCGATTTCTCTTATCTCTATTATAACAAATTTATTTAAGGATGATCCTTCAACAAGAAAAGAGATTATTGTCCCCGACTTCATTAATCAGATTTATAGCGAAGAAATGAAAGAAGAGCTTGAAGCGCAAGGCTACAATGTTATTATCGACTATACAGACAACAAGGATTATGCGCCTTACACAATAGTAAAACAAAAACCTGTTAAGGATTCAAAAAGAATTATTATTGAAGGTAAGCAGAAGTGCGATCTTACACTGACAATATGCAGAGACGAAAACGCTATGACTCTTGAACTGCCCAATTATACTATGACAGATTACAGAACTGTAGAGATAAAGGCAGAAAAGATAGGTCTCAAAACAACCGTTAAATTTGAAAAGCACGATCTTATTTCCGAAGGTATGGTTATAAGAACCGAGCCTGCACCGGGAACAATAGTATCCAAGGATACGGTTATTAAACTGTACGTTAGCGACGGACCGGATCTTAAAATGGTAAAGATGCCCAATCTTATAGGCAAAACTCTTGATGACGCAAAAAAACTGCTCGAAAGCAATCAGCTGAGTTTAGGCAACATTACCTATCAGGATTCCAACAAACCTAAGGGTGAGATACTCGAACAAAGCAGCGAAGAGGGCATTGAGCTCCCAACAGGTACCGATATTCACATTATAGCAAGCAAAGGTCCTGCTGAAACAGAAGGTCCCAAAACAATAGCTCTTCCAAACTATGTCGGACAGCATATAGACTCTGTAAGAGCAGATCTTGACAGACTCAATCTTCGTTATACAACAATTACAGAATATAATTCAACCCAGCGCGCAGGTTATGTATTTAAGACAGGACCTGCATACAATGTTCAAGTAACTCCCAGTAAAGACTCGGAAGAGGGCACTATGATTACGATTTATGTAAGCAACGGTCCCGAACCTGAGGTGACCGATCCTCCTCGGACCGAGCCTCCGGCAACAGAACCGCTACAAACTGAACCTCCGGCAACTCAAAATAACGCAACTTAAAAAATACAATTAACGACACTGCCGTATTAATATGTACGACAGTGTTTTATATTACAGTTTGCACAAATTCTAAGCTAAAATTTTTGTATAAATTACAATGACTTTTTTACCAAAACACTTAAATAATTACAAATAATATGTTATAATTAAATGAATATTATTTTACTTTTTAATTTTATAGTACACAATACAACTGTTAGACAAATGTGATTTTTTACACCTAAATAATACAAATTGCGATTGTGCAATAATTTAGTTGTAATAATACGTAATTTAATAATAAAATTGTTGACATTGTGATAATAACATACTATAATTATATTGATTTAATGTTAAATATAACATAATGTGTGTAATTTTAATCAATTATTATTAAAAAAACAAGGAGAATCCATTTTATGAATTCCGAAAGAAGAAGAATAGTTAAGGAGCTGCTTCATTCGAAACCATTTGTTTCTTTAAAGGAACTTATAGAACTGTTTCCCGATGTTTCAAGTATGACTATCCGCCGTGATATTGATTACTTTGAACAGCAAGGTGAAGCTATAAAGGTAAGAGGCGGCGCACGATCCATGAAATTTATTACAACCTCGATGGAAGAAGAGTTTCCAAGACGTATGCAAAAAAACGTTCCCGCAAAAGAAGCTTTGGCAAATAAAGCTATTGAATTGCTCGAAACGGGACGTTCCATATTTCTTGACTCTGGTACAACTATGTTAAAAATGGCATCCCTTCTCCCTGAAGAAAGACTTACAATTACCACAACAGGCCCCAATATTGCCCTTGAGCTTCTTCACAAAAAGCAGACTCTCGTTAACCTTGTAGGCGGTATGCTAAACAGAGACAACATTTCCGTTTCGGGAACACAGGCTTTACAATTTCTTGATGACATAAATATAGATATTGCATTTATAGTACCATCGGGTGCATCGGCGCAAACCGGTCTTACCTGCGGCAACTACAGCGAGTGTGAACTTAAAAAGCTTATTGTTGAAAAAGCAAGAAAAATTATAGTTCTTCTTGATACATCAAAATTGGACAAGAGTCTTCCCTACACCTTCTGCGACCTTAAGAGTGTTTCTTCTATTATTACAAACGGTAAACTTCCGGAAGATATTGCATTAATTGCAGAACAAAACGGTGTTAACATAATCAGAGCATATAATTAATATATACAATTTTTGGAGGTAAAACTTATGGCAACATTAGTTATAATGCCGCGCCAAGGACAGTCTGTCGAAAGTTGCGTCATTACTGAATGGAAAAAGAAAAAAGGAGATGCCATTGCCGAAGGCGATGTTCTCTTCTCCTATGAAACAGACAAGTCATCTTTTGATGAACCCGCAACAGTTTCGGGTACTCTTCTTGAAGTATTTGCAGAGGAAGGCGACGATGTTCCCTGCCTTGAACCTGTATGTATTATAGGTCAGGCAGGCGAAGATATAAGCACCCTTATGCCTAAAGCAAACGCTGAACAAGCTCCTGCAGAAGTATCCACTCCCACAGAAGAAAAGAAAGAGGAAGCTAAGAAAGAGGAAGTTGTTATTGTAACGGCAAGCGCCGACAAGGACGGAGCAATGAAAATCTCTCCCCGCGCAAAAAACCTTGCAAACAAAACATACGCCGATCTTTCACAGGCTACCCCAACAGGTCCTAACGGAAGAATTATCGAAAGAGATGTAAACAGACTGCTTGACAACGGTCAGAGACTTACTCCCGAACAGTATGAAACATTTATAAAAACAGGTGTTGCTCCTACTGCGGCAACTGAAGAAGTTCCCGTACAGGCTCCCTCTGCCGCTGTAGCTCCAATTGCTGAATACGAAGACGTTAAGCTCTCCAATGTCAGAAAAGTTATTGCAAAGTCAATGCACGAATCACTCTCTTCCATGGCACAGCTTACACTCAACGCGTCTTTCGATGCAACACAGCTTATAGAATACCGCGCGCTTCTTAAGAAGAACGCAGAGTCTATGGGTCTTAACAATATTACATTCAACGATATGGTTCTCTTTGCAGTTGCAAAAACATTGAAAAGCCACAAAGACTGCAACGCTCACTTCCTCGGCGACAAGATGAGATATTTCAACAATGTTAACCTCGGCATCGCCGTTGACACCGAAAGAGGTCTCCTCGTTCCCACAGTATTCAACGCTGACAAGATGAGCCTCAACGAACTTTCCGTAAACGCAAAGACCGTTATTAAGGCGGCTCAGGGAGGCTCTATTAGCCCCGACCTTCTCTCCGGCGGTACGTTCACCGTTACCAATCTCGGAGCTATGGGCGTTGAAAGCTTCACTCCCGTTATCAATCCCCCTCAGACCTGTATCCTCGGTGTTTGTAACATCACACGCCGCGTAAAGGAAGTTAACGGTCAAGATGTATTCTATAATGCAATGGGACTTTCTCTTACATTCGACCACAGAGCTCTCGACGGCGCTCCTGCCGCAAGGTTTTTGAAAGAACTCTGCACCAACCTTGAAAACTTTAATCTCCTTATGGCTAAATAAGCTATCGGTTTAAGAAAGGAAGAAAATATAAATGTACGATCTTATTGTAATCGGCGGCGGACCGGCAGGTTATAATGCAGCCGAAAAAGCCGCACACGGCGGTCTTAAGACTCTTGTTATTGAAAAACGCGCGATGGGCGGAGTTTGTCTCAACGAGGGTTGTATTCCCACAAAGACACTGCTTTACTCAGCAAAGATCTATGACTATGCAAAGCACAGCGAAGCTTACGGCGTTAAGTTTGACGGTGCCTCAATTGACCACGCAAAAGTTATTGAAAGAAAGGGCAAGGTCGTAAAAACTCTCGTTTCAGGTATTGAAGGCACAATGAAAAGAGCGGGCGTTGAGGTTGTAAAAGAACTTGCAGAAATAAAAGAAAAGACTGCTGGCGGTTTTGTTGTAAAAGCCGGCGATAAAGAATACACAGGCAAACAGTTGCTTATCTGCGCAGGCTCTGAAGCTGCTGTTCCTCCTATTCCCGGTCTCAGAGAGGCTGTTTCTTCCGGTTTTGGAAAGACAAACCGCGAGATACTTGATATGACAACCGTTCCAAAAGAACTTGTTGTAATCGGCGGCGGTGTTATCGGTCTTGAAATGGCAAGCTATTTCAACTCCATCGGTTCAAACGTTAAGGTTATCGAAATGCTCGACCACATCGCAGGACCTACAGACAGCGAAATCTCTTCTATTCTTCTTAAAAATTACAAGAAGAAGGGCGTTGAGTTTATTCTCTCCGCAAAGGTTACATCTATCGGAACCGACTGCGTAAACTATGAGCTTGCAGGCGAGGCAAAGACAGTTAAGGCTGACTGCGTTCTCGTTTCTATCGGAAGAAGACCCTCCTCTGTAGGTCTCGGACTTGAAAACATTGGCGTTCTTACAGAAAGAGGCGCTATCGTTACAGGTGAAGACGGAAAGACAAACGTTCCGGGTGTTTGGGCTGCAGGCGATATTAACGGCAAATCCATGCTTGCTCATACCGCATACCGTGAAGGCGAGGTTTGCATAAATAATATTCTTGGCAAGAAAGATAAGATGAACTACAACGCTATTCCTGCTGTTATCTATACAAACCCAGAGGTTGCAAGTGTAGGCGAAACTTCGGAAACAGTTAAAGCTAAGGGCCTTGAAACAAAAACAGAAAGCTTCACCCTTCGTTACTCGGGCAGATACATTGCTGAAAACGAAGGCGGAGACGGTATTGTTAAGATCATTATCGACAAAAAACACCGCACTATTCTTGGTGTTCACATGATAGGCTCTTATGCATCCGAAATTATATATGGGGCGGCTATGATGGTCGAAAACGAAATGCGTGTTGAAGATGTTCACAAGATGGTATTCCCACACCCCACAGTTTGTGAAGTTATCCGCGAAGGCCTGTTTCAGATATAATTAAAAGGGAGTTAGGTTTTTACCGCTTCCGTAACTTTTAAAATTTATAAAATATAAATCAAATAAAGGAGATAAAAACTATGCCTAAAAGTCAATTTGTAGACCCTAAAAAAGTCTTTGAACCCGGATTTATCACATTTAAGGATATTCCGGTCTGCCAGTACAATAAAACACTTGCAGAAGAAAAGAAAATATACACAAAAGACGATATGATGCGTATTTACCACGATATGCGCGTTATCCGTGAATTTGAGACAATGCTTAACGAGGTTAAGACAAAGTCTGCTTACAACGGCGTTGAATACAACAACCCAGGACCTGCCCACCTTTCAATAGGTCAAGAGGCATCCGCAGTAGGTGAAGCATACGCTCTCGATATGAATGACTTTTCATTCGGTTCACACAGAAGCCACGGCGAAATTATTGCAAAAAGCTTGTCCTCTATTCACAAGCTTGACGAAAAAGAAGTTTACGATATTATGAAGGAATTCCTCGGCGGAACACTCCTTTCAATTGTTGAAAAACATATGCCCACCTCGGACATCAAGGAACTCGCAAAGAACTTCATCCTTTACGGAGCTTTGGCAGAGATCTTTGCAAGAACAACAGGTTTCAACAAGGGTCTCGGCGGTTCTATGCACGCGTTCTTCATTCCCTTCGGTCTTATGCCAAACAACGCTATCGTCGGCGGTTCAGGTCCTATTGCTCTCGGTGCTGCGCTCTACAAGAGAGCTAACCACAAGCCCGGTATTGTTATTGCTAACTCAGGTGACGGCGCGCTCGGACGCGGTCCCGTTCTCGAATCCTTCAACTTTGCTTCTATGGACCAGATCACAAAGCTCTGGGGTATGGACGGCAAATATCCCAACGGCGGACTCCCCATCCTATTCAACGTATTCAACAATAATTACGGTATGGGCGGTCAAACAAGAGGCGAAACAATGGGTTACGATATGGCTGCACGTTTGGGTGCCGGCTTCAACCCCGATATGATGCACGCTGAAAGAGTTAACGGTTACGATCCCTTTGCAGTTATTGATGCTGTTTCAAGAAAGAAAGAGCTTCTCCTTGCAGGTAAGGGACCCGCGCTTCTCGACGTTGTAACATACCGTGTTTCCGGACACTCTCCTTCCGACTCCTCCACATACAGAACACAGGAAGAAATAGATACTTGGATCGCAGCAGATCCTATTGCCGCTTACAAGGCAAAAATGATTAAGGGTAAGGTTGCTACAGAAGCTGAATTTGCTGCAATTGATGAAGATATTATTAACCGTATGACAACAGTTATGAAGCTTGCTATCAATGATGAAATTTCTCCCCGTATGAACCTTACAAAGAACCCCGAGGCTATTTCATCCATTATGTTCTCCAATGAAAAGGTCAAGAGTATGGATCCCTCAAGAGAAGCAGAAATGCTTGTTCCCAAGGAAGAATGCCCTCGTGTTAAGGAAATTAAGGGCAAGATCCGTACTGCTACAGATGCAAACGGCAAGCCTGTTTCCAAGATGAAGATGTACAACATCAGAGACGGTCTCGCTGAGCCTATCATTGATAAATTCTATGATGATCCCACACTTATCGCTTACGGCGAAGACAACAGAGACTGGGGCGGCGCATTCGGTGTATATAAGAAAATGACCGAAGCTATTCCTTATCACAGATTTTTCAACGCTCCCATTTCCGAGTCTGCAATCGTTGGTTCTGCAGTTGGTTACGCAATGTGCGGCGGCCGCGCTATCGTTGAGCTTATGTATGCTGACTTTATGGGATGCGCAGGCGACGAAATATTCAACCAGATGGCTAAGTGGCAGTCAATGTCCGCAGGTATCCTCAAGATGCCTATCGTTCTCCGTGTATCCGTTGGTTCAAAATACGGCGCACAGCACTCTCAAGACTGGACAGCTCTCGCTGCTCACATTCCGGGTCTTAAGGTCGTATTCCCCTCTACTCCCGCAGACGCGAAAGGTCTTATGACAGCAGCTCTCGAAGGAACCGACCCCGTTGTATTCTTTGAATCCCAAAGAATCTACGACAAGGGCGAGGAATTCATGGCAGGCGGCGTTCCTGAAGGCACATACGAGATCACAATGGGCGAACCCGATGTTAAGAAGGAGGGTAAGGATATCACAATTCTTACTATCGGCGCAGTTCTTTACCGCGCTCTTGAGGCTGCAAAGACACTCGAAGAAAAGTACGGCATTTCCGCAGAAGTAATTGACACACGCTCTATCGTTCCTTTTGATTACACAAAAGTTATTGAATCTGTTAAGAAGACAGGTAAGATAGTTATTGTTGGCGACGCTGTTGAACGTGGTTCCATTATGAAGGATATGGCTGCAAACATCTCCGAGCTTGCATTTGATTACCTCGATGCTCCCGCGATTGCTCTCGGCTCACGCAACTGGATTACTCCTGCTCACGAGCTTGAAACAGCATTCTTCCCCTATCCCGATACAATTATTGATTGCATCCACGAAAAAATCATGCCTATTCCCGGTTATGTTCCTACACACAACTTTAGCGATGTAGAAAAGATCGAAAGATACAAGAAGGGTGTTTAATTTATTAAACCAAAATAAATCTTTGTGCAGAAGGGTATTGCCTTCTGCACATTTTTTGTTTGTGCAATATTGGCTCTTTGCAACTGTATTCAAAGAGTATAACAGAATTGTTTGTTGTGTAATATTTTTTCAAAAACTCTTGATATAAGGAACAATAATTGATATAATAGTTTAATAGCAAAATATTTTTTATGAGGTGATAACATTATGCCTATTAAAGTTCCCGCAGGTCTGCCTGCTGTCGGCATACTTGAAAATGAAAATATATTTGTAATGGACGAAAACCGAGCAGTTCATCAGGACATTCGTCCCTTGAAGATAGCCGTTCTTAACCTAATGCCAACAAAAATTGTTACCGAGACTCAGCTTATTAGACTGCTATCCAATACATCATTACAGGTTGAGCTTACTCTGCTGTACCCCTCTACCGCGCATAAACCCAAGCATACCCCTGAGGAGCACATGCATCATTTTTACACAAGCTGTGCTGATGTTATGAATGAAAAATTTGACGGTCTAATTATAACCGGCGCTCCCGTTGAAAATCTTGATTTTTCAGAGGTTGGCTACTGGGATGAGCTTTGTAAGATAATGGAATGGTCAAAAACACATGTTTATTCAACACTGCATATATGCTGGGCAGCCCAGGCGGCTCTCTATTATCATTACGGTATCCCCAAACACATTATTCCGCAGAAAATGTTCGGTATATTCCCTCATACCATAAACAATCCCGATCATCCCCTGATTCGCGGTTTTGATGAGATGTTTAACGCTCCGCACTCAAGACACACAGATATTGACTCCGACCTGGTAAGAAAAAATGAAAACCTTGAGGTTCTTGCAGAATCAGAAAAAGCCGGTATATTCCTTATTGCAGACAAGTCTATGAGAAGATTTTTTGCGACAGGACATCTTGAATACGATTACGATACTTTGTCTAAAGAATATTTTAGGGATGCAAACAAAGGACTTGATATTCAGGTTCCCTACAACTATTTTCCCAATGATGATCCGTCAAAAAAACCTCTTAACACATGGAGAAGTCACGCTCATCTTCTTTTTGCAAACTGGCTCAACTACTGCGTATACCAAATGACACCGTACGATATCAACGAGATCAACTGATCTGACGGAGGTAATATATGGCTCAACAGCTGAACAATACCGCTTTTCGAAAATATATGAACAAAGTCGGAGGC
>JAZRIJ010000028.1:0-23477 GCA_045645205.1 Eubacteriales bacterium | reverse complement strand
AATTGTCGAGATTAGTTTGTCTTCTACACTTTTCGTTCTGTTTCCATCACTTTTGTGCTTTGTACTTACTCTCGTTGTTCAATTTTCAAGGACCGTCTTCGCTACCGCTCTCCCGCGACAGCTTGACTATTATATCATCACTCCCCTTTTTTGTCAATACTTTTTTTCAACTTTTTTTGAGATTTTTTTCTTTTGTCAATTTTACACTAAAACACGATATTGAAAAGAGGAGGTTTTGACACAATTAACACCAAAAGCAGCATCATTTGCCATTATACGTTAAATAATAGTTCTGCATATGTAGGTATCGGCCAATATTCCTTGGGAGAATTTTTTTCAAGTTCATCGGATATTTTTCTAACTTCATCCATTGCAGGAATTACCGAATCCCTGTAAAAAGCTGCTTTTTCTGAATTAGACTCAATCTTACTACACTTAGCCATTGCCTTTTCCAAAACTTCAACCTTTTTGTAAAGCTGAACATTCAGAGCTGACATATTCTTTATAACTTCGACCTCAACCGCTGCATTTCCTCCGACATTCTTTATAGCCTCTGCCGCAGATGCAAGTTTCGCCATTCCTGCCGATACCGCAGGGATTATTTCTTTCTTTGTCATTTCCACCATAATCAAAGCTTCGATATGCTTTATCTTACAGTAATTATCATACTCTATCTCACAGCGGGAAAAAATTTCACTTCTTTTGAATATATTATGTTTTTCAAACAAGGCAATATTTTTCTCGGCAACATAGTAACCTATAGCATCCGCAGAATTCTTTAAATTAAGAAGCCCTCTCTTTTCTGCCTCTTTGACCCACTCTTCAGAATAGTTGTTTCCGTTAAATAAAATACGCTTATGCCTTTGAACAGTTTCCTTCAAAAGCATACGAACCTCTTTTTCAAAATCATCCGCCTTTTCAAGCCTGTCTGCAAACTGACACAACGCTTCCGCAACAATTGTGTTAAGAGCTGTATTGGGATCAGCAATAGACAGTGCCGATCCGGGCATACGGAATTCAAATTTATTTCCGGTAAACGCAAAAGGAGATGTTCTGTTACGGTCTGTTCCATCCCTCGGAAGATCGGGAAGCACCTTTACTCCTATATCCATCTTACCGTTGGACTTTGCATCATAACGCTCTCCCTTCTCGATAGCTTCAAGCACCTCGTAAAGATCATCACCCAAACACATGGATATGATAGCAGGGGGAGCTTCATGTCCTCCAAGTCGGCAATCGTTGCCCGCGCTTGCCGTTGTAAGTCTCAAAAGATCTTGATATTCATCAACAGCCTTGATAACCGCGGTAAAGAACACCAAGAAAAGCAAATTATTATACGGATCTTCTCCGGGATCAAAAAGGTTAAGACCTGTATTCGTTGAAATAGACCAGTTATTGTGCTTACCGCTTCCATTCACACCATAAAAAGGCTTTTCGTGGAGAAGACACGCAAGTCCATGTCTCTTCGCGACCTTCTTCATCATTTCCATAGTAAGCTGGTTATGATCAGTAGCGGAATTCGCATCTTCAAACAAGGGAGCAAGTTCGTGCTGCGCGGGAGCACCCTCATTATGCTCGGTCTTTGCATAGATACCAAGCTTCCAAAGTTCTTCATCAAGATCACGCATAAATGCTGCAACTCTAGGTTTTATTGTACCAAAATAATGGTCGCCCATTTCCTGCCCCTTAGGAGCGCTTGCCCCCAAAAGAGTTCTTCCCGTAAACACAAGATCCTTTCTCTTCTTGAAAAGCTCCTCGTCAACAAGAAAATATTCCTGCTCAGCCCCAACGGTCGGAACAGAACGAACCACATCACTCAAACCAAAAAGCTTAGTAATACGCAAAACCTGCTTATTCAAGGCTTGCATTGAACGAAGCAAAGGTGTCTTCTTATCAAGAACTTCGCCGCCGAATGAACAAAATACGGTCGGTATACAAAGAGTATCATCTTTTATAAAAGCATACGATGTCGGGTCCCAAGCAGTATAACCTCTCGCTTCAAAGGTTGCACGGAGACCGCCCGAAGGGAAGCTTGATGCATCGGGTTCGCCCTTGATAAGCTGACGCCATGTAAATGATGTTGCCGCTCCGCCGTTTTCAGTCGAAATAATAAAACTGTCATGTTTTTCGGCAGTAATACCCGTCATAGGCTGAAACCAGTGCGTATAATGTGTCGCACCGTTTTCCAACGCCCATTCCTTCATAGCATGAGCAACCACATTCGCCATAGTTACATCCAGATTTTTACCCTCGGATATAGTCTTGCGAAGGGACTTATATATTTCTTTAGGTAATCTTTCGCGCATAACCGCATCATTGAAAACCCTAGTTCCGAATACTTCAAGAATTTTGTTCATAAACATATCTCCGTTGTTTAAATTTTGTCCTTCAAAAATAAAATATCATTATAATATTATATAGTAACAGCATTTTTTTGTCAATAGCCACAAAATTTATAACATACGAAAACACCTATTCTTTATTATACTCTTTCACAACACAGTTTTGGCAGAAATACTCGCTTCTATCGGTCTTAGGTGTTCCGCAAAAATAGTATCCGCAGACTATGCTTACACCGCCGTGCGTTACAACAAGAACAGTCTTGTCCCTGTATTTTTCATATATATCGTCAAAAAAGTCTGCTATTCTGTCGTAAAGCATTTCAAAGGTTTCCATTCCTTCATATATAATAGGTTTTCCCGGAATCCATGTCGCTTCAAAATCTATATCATTTATACTCGTTCCCTCGGCAACACCGAATTTCCGTTCAACTATTCTTTCATCATAAATAACAGGAACATCTCTGCCCCTCAAAATAACCTCTGCCGTCTGCCTTGTTCTAATCAGCGGCGAACAAAAACAAACATCTATATTCTCATTTTTCAAAGCTTCATACGCCATCTCCGCCTGTTCTAAACCGACCTCGTTCAGAGGAATATCCTTTGTTCCCTGCAGAAGCCGCTGTCTGTTCCAATCGGTCTGTCCGTGACGAATTATAAGTGCTTTCATACATACCCTCAATATCTTTATTATTTTTACCTTATTATACATAATAGTTGAATATATTTCAAGCTATATGTTTGAACCCATACATATTATTTGTATTTTGTCGGCAAAGCCGACAAAATAATTATTCATCAGCGCAAGTGATTTCATCATTCATTATTCATTGAAAATCCTGTCGAATGAATGATGAATATTGAATAATGAAAAAAACAAAAATCCGCCCTCTTACGAGAACGGATTTTCGTTTTGGAGCGGGTGATGGGAATCGAACCCACGCAGCCAGCTTGGAAGGCTGGAATTCTACCATTGAACAACACCCGCATCTATAATGCCTAATTATAATATCATAACAAACCTCATTTGTCAAGAGAAAATATAAAATTTTTCATAACATATTTTTTGTTTTTCAACATATATTTTTACCAAACAATATATTCTCTTTTCGGAGGCTCAGTATAATGACACAGAATAAAAAAATGTTTGTATATTCAATCAAAGCCCAAACTCTTCAATTTTTCTCAGTGGTTGCAGCATCGGTTATAGCTCTGCTTGTACTTATCGCATTTATTCCTACCTATGAGCCAACAGTTATAAATACGCTCTATACCGAAACCGCCAACGTAAACTTCAATAAAATCAAAACCAATGACGACAGAATAGATTTTCTTGAACAGTTCGGCTGGACAGTATCCGAAAATGCCGTTGACGAGCAAAAAGTTACTATTCCTCAGGAGTTTGATAAAATAATGTTGAGCTATAACGAATTTCAACGCCAAATGGGACTTGATCTTGCAAAATACAAGGGCAAAGAAGTTACACGTTACACCTACGAAGTAACAAACTATCCCGAATACGAAGGCAGAGTCTATGCAAATATGCTTGTATACCGAAACAAAGTTATCGGCGGCGACATCTGTTCCGCAGACGCAAAAGGTTTTTTGCAGGGATTTGTAAAATCCAAATAATTGATAGACATCAAAACGAGTCTTTTGGAGTGCCTACCATAAAGCAGAAAACGCATTATCTATATAGATGGTGCGTTTTTACTTTTCAACCAGCAGTTGAAAAAACTCGTTTATGCAGTTATTGTCAATCAAAGATTACTATGGTATAATATAAGCACAGGGCAGGTGCCGCCTTGAATATTGGAGGTGGATTTATGAATATTGGAAATAAAATTAAAGATTTGAGAAAGCAACGCGGTATTACTCAAGAACAACTCGCGGATAGCATAGGCGTTTCCTTTCAAGCAGTTAGTAAATGGGAAAATAATATAGCCTTTCCCGATATCACACTTGCTCCTGCTTTAGTAAGTTATTTTGGTGTGTCTATGGATGTACTCTTTGATTTTAATTTAAAAGAGATCGAAGATAAAGTCCTTTCTATCGCAAAAGATAGTTGGAAATACCAATAGTTCCCACAGACCAATAAAGTGTTTGGGGGAATTTTATTTTCATAGGCATAAGAAACGGATTATGCCAAGCCTTCTCCAGCGGGAGAAGGTGTCAGCCGAAGGCTGACGGATGAGGTGTTACCGCAATGGCTTAAGAGCGTGAAAATCCAATCCAAGATGTTTCAAAATATCCTCTGCAACGGCGTTGAAGTTATTTCGTATTCTATCATTGGAGTATCTCAAAACAGAAATCCCCCAAGTTGCCAAAACAGCATCTCTTTGTTCGTCAGCTTCTTTGTGCCCAGACAACAAATGTTGTCTGCCATCTATCTCAATTACGATCTTCTTTTCTGCTATGTAAAAGTCAACGATGTAATTTTCAATATTATGTTGACGCCTTACATTAAACGGAAGCCTCTTTAGAAAATCATACCACAGATGCTTTTCTTCGGGTGTCATATTTTTTCTTAAAGTTCGTGCGTTTGACACAAGCTTTTTATTGTAGGGTATCATGTTGACTCCTCATCCACCGCTATCGCGGTCCCCCTTCTCCCACAGGAGAAGGCTTTTTTGCTGACCTTAACGTATGCGTGTTCTGTTTCAAATTGAGTTATCGGTTTTAGACCGGCTTGCAAAATAAAATTATCTATATCCGTTGGATTGTCGGGATATATTTTTATTTTTCTTGTTCCCATATCAATAAAATCATCTTGGTTTTTATCAATCGATACAACAAAAAGTCCATCATCATTCAATAGCGAAGCAATTTTTTTAATTGCAGATAATTTATCTTCTATATGCATAAAAGTCAAAGATGAATATATAACATCAAAACGTTCGACAAAATCAAAAGACATAAAATTGTCGCAAATGAGTTTAACATTATGAATAGAGGAAAGGTTTTTACAAGCCCTTGCAATTGTTTTTGGGGAAATATCAATCCCGACAAATCTTTGGCACAGAGGTGCAACTTTTATAGCAATACGCCCTGTTCCGACACCTATTTCCAAAACAGATTTGCTTTTATCAGGCTGCATACTTTCGATAAATTTCTGCCCGTCCCATTTGTCCATATAATCTTTCAAGGGTTTTGAATCGTGAACGGGATCGTTATTTTCTTCGATCAATTTATTGTAATGCTCAATTATATCTTTCATCTCCAAACTCCTTTTATCGCAAGTTTCGCCTTTGTATTACAAATGCACACCGGGCTAAGCCCATGCCCATATTATACCACAAAAAACGCAGAAAACCAATCTACAGTCTCTGTATTTTCGATTTCTCCCTTAAGAACATGAGAGCAAATGCTCGTACTCCTTTTGTTTTTTCGGTAGAATAAACCTGCTTTATGGATGGTCCACCTTTGAACTCTTTTTTTATGTAATTAATTATCCATCTTTTTGTTATTTATCCGCAGAATCTATGCTGTCTTTAAAAACAACGAATCTATCATACAGGAATTCCGTTGTGAAGTTTACAATCATCGTTAAAGCGAGAACTATGTATTCATTCCACATAATGCCGTATGCTTCCTCTGTCAACGCCGCAGTCCACCAGGTCGACAATGGCGTAAACACAAGATAAAATCCAAACACCTTAAGCAGTCCCTTAAAAATGTTCGTATTGGAACGAAAAGTAAATTTGCGGCAGAACATAAAATTCCAAACCACCGAAAGAACAAGGGAGATAAGGTAGGAAACCCAATAATACAAATGCAAAAGCTCGTTTAAGAGTGCAAACGAAAGCACCTGTATTATTCCCGCGCTTGCGGAAAACAGAACAAATTTCACCGTTCTCCAAAGTTCTTTTTTTAAGTTCTCATTTTTCATAATATCATTCTCCGTTTTTTGATGTAAGAATTCCGAATAGTCATTAAAGTCAATTTATACGGGTTTTCCTTTCATACATTTCCTCTTGATCATTCAAGTATGTTTGATGTAATAAAATCAACACCCATTTCGATAAGCTTTTCTGCGATTGCCTTTTCGTCAACAGTCCAGCAGTTAATCTTTGATCCAAGTTGGTGGAACATTTCAACCTCCGCTTTAGTAAGAGAAGTGTACCTTATATCAACATCAAATTTGTCTTTTTCTATTTTAGCAATTATATCTTCGGTTATCTCTCTGAAAATAAGCTGTACCGAAGATTTGGGATATATTTTTCTTACTCTCAAAAGAGTATCGTAATAAAACGAAATAAATGTTACTCTATCAAGATAATCAAACATTTTTATTAAATCTATTATTGATTTTATATCTTCAATATTAAAATCTGATTTCAGTTCAAGTACACACTGTTTGTCATATCTTTTGCAAGTTTTTATATAATCTTCAAGAGTGGGTATTCGCAAGTCATTTCTTTTGTGCCTTCCGTCTTTGTCAAAAAGAACTATGCCGCGAAGCTCGTCATATGTAGACTCCTCGATAATTTTATCGTACCCGGCTATTCTTTTTAAGTTGCCGTCATGATTTGCAACATATACTCCGTCCTTAGTCTTGCGTATATCAGTCTCAATTCCATAATATGAACGGTTTCCTGCCGCGATAAAAGCAGCGTTTGTATTCTCGGCTTCTATACCGGACAGCCCTCTGTGAGCAATCATTTTGGTGTTTTTCGAATTAATTTTTATGGTATTCATATAATTCCTCTTTTGCAAAATGTACTCTTTTATTTTTTGTTTAAGTTCGTATAGCTTGCGGAATTTCACATGCATCCCTCATTCTTTATAGGCTGTTATTATTATATCATAAAAGCATCAAAGCCGCAAGAATTATTCATTATTCATCAGCCGAAGGCGACTTCAATATTCATTATTCATTTGAAAATCCGTTCTTGTTTAATGAATAATGAATGATGAATAATGAATAGTAAATAATACAAACAAAAATCCGCCCTCTTACGAGATCGGATTTTCATTTGGAGCTGTTAGCCGGAATTGAACCGGCGACCTCATCCTTACCAAGGATGCGCTCTACCATCTGAGCTATAACAGCATTCCACCGAGATGTTATTATAACAAAACAATAGAATTTTGTCAAGTGCTTTTTTCGAATACATTTTATTTTTTCAAAACCTTTTCTGCATCGCGGTAATTCGGGCATATTTTTTCAACCAAAGCATAAAACTCCTTGTTATGTCCCTTAACCCTTAAGTGTGCAAGTTCATGAAATATTACAGCTTCCAAGCACTTGGGAGATTTTTCTATTAGCCACAGAGAAATCCATATTCTTTTATCTTTTGTGTTACAGCTTCCCCATCTTGTTTTCATATCCCTTACACGCCATTCGTCAGCATAAAGCCCCGACTTCTTTTCACACCTACAGGCAATCTCAGGCAAAATCTGCTCCATAGCATCACGGTATACATTAGCCAATGCTTTTCTTCTCGATTCAACAGTGCTGTTCTCACCTACGCAAATAACAATATCGTTTCCTCTGAAATAATATCCGCTCTTCTTCGAAGTATCGGTATGAAGCGTATATTTTTTGCCAAACAAGTACCGCTCTTCCCCTTCATCAAAAGCGTCTACATAACTGTTTTTTTCAGCCTTTCTGCCTAAAGCGTCCTTTATCCACTTATCTTTAGACATAACAAAATCCGTTACAGCATCATCAGATAAAAATAACGGTACTGAAACAACAATTACTCCCTCTTTGTTAACCCTGAGATACATATTTTTTATTCTTTTTCTGATTATCTTAATTTCAATTCCATCAAAAATAAGCTTATCCATTATTTTATCCCCTGCTAAACTTGACAAAGAAATATAAAATCAATATAATATGTATGTACCAGACGGTGCGTTCGCGTGATATCATGCCGAAAGGTCTTATCGCGAGGAAAGTCCGGGCTTCACAGGGCAGGATAACGGATAACGTCCGCCGGAGGCGACTCCCGGGAGAGTGCAACAGAGATATACCGCCTATAAAATTCTATCAGCTTTAACAATTAGTTTTATGCTGTTTATTGTTTATGGGTAAGGGTGGAAAGGCGAGGTAAGAGCTCACCTTGCGCTATGGTAACATAGCGGAAATGTAAACCCTATCCGAAGCAACACCGTATAAGAGTATTGCATTTTTGCAAGCGGTTGCCCGCCGTTTACTCTTGGGTGGCACGGGTATTTTTACCCGAAGCTTGTCGGTAACGGCAAGCGAAGATAGATGAACGCAGTTAAGCTTTTTTGCTTTCCACAGAACCCGGCTTACAAGTCTGATATAACCATTTTTCAACAAAAGCCCTTCAAAAAGGGCTTTTGTTATTTTTAAAGAACAGGCAGTTTGAAGTTTTTAGAAGTTTCAAGCCTTATTGCTGTCCAAATAATTCTGCAATATAATTTGAGCGGATAGGGTATCTACAACGCCCTTTCTTTTTTTGCCTCTTGTATTTGTTTCGTTTAAAAACTGGTGCGCCGCCATTGTTGTGCACCGTTCATCAAAAAGCACAACTGGCAGTCCCGTTTTTTCTTTCAGTCTCTCGGCTAATCTTGCAACCTTTTCGGCTTTCGGCCCCAATGTTCCGTTCATATTAACAGGATTACCAAGCACAATCTTTTCAACCGAAAGCTCGGTTGCCTTTTCGGCAATCTTATTTATAAGTCTGTTTATATCGCGTTCTTCAATATTACCTATACCGTTTGCAAGAAAACCCAACGCATCGCTGACTGCCAAGCCCGTTCTTGCCTCGCCATAGTCTATTCCCAAAATCTTCTTTGCCATCTTCTATAAATCTCCGTCAGTTCAGTTTCATACATTCGACAACACCCTCGATAACGCTGTCGCACCAGACATGTATGTCATCAAAAACTTCCTCTTTGTTTGTTTCATTTACAAGCTCATGACGCGCGCCGTCATACAGCTTAAAGGTAAGGTTGTTTATTTCAGCACAAACGAGACTTTCGTATACCTCTGTAACGCCCTTGCCCTTACCGCCTATTGGGTCATCGCTTCCGCTTATTATAAGTAAGGGAAGACTCTTCGGTACATCATTTGCCCACTCGGGATATGAAACATTGCTGTATAATTTAAGCAAGTCATTAAAACCTCTTGATGTAAACGTAAAATCACAAAGCTCGTCTTTATCGTTTGCAATACCCACAGCAGAATCTCTTGAAATCCAGGCTCTCGGTGTCTTTTCAGGAAAATCCATATCAAATACCTTCATTATCGCCTCTTTCAAAGAGTCGATCCTTGAACGTCCGCCCTTAAACCTTGCTGTAAACTCGGTTAAAGCAATCCCCTGCTTCAACGGATATTTCCCTCCTACAGTTCCCGAGAGAATGGCTCCGTCAATATCCGTTCCGTGATCAACAATGTAATCTCGGAGCACAAGACTTCCCATGCTGTGTCCAAACATAATATAAGGCAATCTTCTGTACTTTTCGCGCATAATAAGTCTCAGTGCTTCTGTGTCCTTGCTGAAATATTCATATCCCTTTTTTGCTCCGAAATAACCCAGATCATCTTTTGTCTTTGCGCTTCTTCCGTGTCCGCGCATATCAAATCCGCATACAACGATTCCCTTATCGCAGAGATATTCTGCAAAATGCTCATATCTCTCAAAATATTCGCACATACCGTGAATTATCTGAAATACAGCTTTGGGTGTTCTGTCGGGTGTGTAAACATAATAAACTATCTCTGTTTCCTTGTCCGGTGAAACAAAGCTCTTTCTTTCTTTCGTATAAGCCATTTCTTACCCTCTCGTAAAATATATATCAGGGCGGCACAAATGCACCGCCCTCTGTTTCTTAAGTCAGCTCAACGCCAAGTCTGTCGGCAAATTTTTCTACATCGTCTCTTGTAGGCACAGCCTCAAAAGAACCCTCTCGGGATACGGCAATTGCCGCCGCAAGATTTGCAAACTCACAGGCAGCCTTTATGTCGCCGTGGCGCATATACTCGGTAGTCATTGCCGCTGAGAAAACATCGCCCGCCGCCACTCCGTCAAGAAATGTGGTATCATATGCCGGCACAACATGGTAGTACTTGCCGTCATAAATAAAGCATCCCTTT
This sequence comes from Eubacteriales bacterium, assembly GCA_045645205.1. Taxonomy (GTDB): domain Bacteria; phylum Bacillota; class Clostridia; order Oscillospirales; family CAG-272; genus RGIG1995. Next base: position 13,067 of record JAZRIJ010000028.1, on the reverse strand, counting down.
CTGCCGAGCTTCAGCACGATATATTTAGCATTGACCTTTGTCGCCAAAGCCATACAAGCCTTAAGACTTCTTTCGGGATCGCCGGGGTATATACCGGTATAGTGATATACCTCTTCGTCATTGGGAGAAAAAATTTCCACATTTTCAAGAAGCTCCAAAGCAAGCTCCATCTTCCTCGGACCTGCATCTATAAACACAGGTATACCCTGCCTTTGCGCCAGTCTTGTTGATGCAACAATTTCTCTGTCGGGCAGATCAAACTGCAAATACAAAGCATCGGGATAACAAACAAAAGCATTTTCCAGATCCTCTCTTCCAAATCTTAAGTTTGCTCCGGGAAAAGATATTGTCCTCGTTGTCCCTCCCGCTTCGTTTATCACAGCCGAAAAGCCTGTAGGCTCTTCCCTGTCTCTTGTTATAAACCTTGTATCAACACCGCAGTCGCTATAATATTTTATGAGTCTTACTCCATTTTCGTCATCACCGAGACGTGCGCAGAATACTGAATCGGCAGAAAGTGCCGCAAATGCCACTGCAGCCACTCCCCCTCTTCCGCCGGGAGCATAAGCATAATCTAATCCCTCGGTAGTCTGCCCCGCGGTCGGAATAGAACCAATATTCATAACAATATTCATATCGGCCTTACCTACGGTCAATATCCTTTTACGCAACACGTCCACCCTCTTTTATAAGTGATGTATTTTCTTAATAATTAAATTCTTTGCCGTTGTGTCTGATAGTAACCTTGTTTGCTCCGTTGTCGCTTTCTTCAACGCGGCCGACAATCTTTGCTTCAACACCGTACTTTTCCGCAATCTTAATCATAAAATCTGCATCATCTTTACTACAGAACACTTCAAGTCTGTGTCCCATATTGAATATTCGGTACATCTCGGCAGTTGAAACATCCGAGTTTTCACTTATTGCCTTGAACAACGGAGGAATATCAAAAAGATTATCCTTGATATAGTGAAGTCCTATTCCAAAGTTTTTGCACTTGACCTGACCGCCGCCCGTACAATGTACCATGCCGTGAACAGCCTCGCGTCTTTCGGTAAGAATATCCTTAACGATAGGCGCGTATGTTCTCGTGGGAGAAAGAATAGCATCGCCCACTGTTACGTTTGTTCCGGGAAGAATATCGGAGAACTTATATTTTCCGCAGTATACCTGCGCATCGGGAATTGTGTTTGAATACGTTTCCGGATATTTAGTGGCATATTCATGCGCAAGAAGCAAGTGGCGGGCAGCGGTAAGACCGTTTGAACCCATACCTGCATTATATTTATCCTCGTATACAGCCTGTCCCGATGATGCAAAGCCGACAATAACATCCCCTGCCTTAATATTGTCGCAATTTATAACATGGTCTCTTCTCATTCTTACAAAAAACGTGGAGTCAACAATAAGCGTGGAAACAAGGTCGCCGACGTCTGCAGTCTCGCCTCCGCACATGGTTATATCTACTCCGTACCTACGCATCTTTTCAACAAAAGCTGTATAACCTGAAATAACGCCTTTAACTGCATTTCCGTCAACACGGTGCGCATTTCTGCCTATGGTGTTTGACATAATAAATCCCTCGGTCGCGCCTACGCAAAGAAGGTCGTCAAGGTTCATAACCATAGAATCCTGCGCAATATCGGAAAAGGCTGTGTAATCACCTGTTTCTTTAAATTTTATGTAAGCAAGAGAAGATTTCGTACCTGCGCCGTCTGCGTGCATTGCAGAACAGTATTCCGCGTCTCCCGTAGGGTCGGGCATAAGAGTACAGAATGCGCCCTTGAAAACACCCTTATCCAATGTCTTGACCGCGTTGTGAACATCTGTTTTTTCGGCAGATACGCCTCTTGATAAATATGCTTCACTCATATTTTATTTCCTCATTTCCGCCCTACCGCAAAACACAGTACGGCATAATAATTTATAATTAATTTATATTATAGCACATTATCTCCTTTCTTGCAAGTAAATTTAACCAAAAATTATTATATATTTAATTGGCGGTATCTCCCGGAAAATTTTTAGCAATTTTACTTATATTTTTTGCATTTATCTTATATTTTTAGTGAAAAATCTGTGAAAACAAGTGAATTTTTTGTGAAACCGGTTGATATATCAGATTGTTTTATATATAATATATTAGTATGCATTTTTAGAATAAGGGTGATTATCATTACAGACAAGATACAAAATTACAAAAACTCCATAAAAGGCAAAAAAATATCCGTCTGCGGTATAGGCATTTCAAATCTGCCGCTCATTGATTTTCTTCTTTCTGCAAGCGCTGTAGTTACAGCCCGTGATATGAAAGAAAAAGAAGCTTTGGGAAATTTGGCGAATGACCTTGAAAAAAAGGGTGTAAGGCTTGTTTGCGGAAAAGAATATCTTGATGATATAAATGACGAAATTATTTTTCGCACTCCGGGACTCCGTTACGATAAACCGGAATTTACTGAAGCAGTAAAAAATGGCTCATTGCTTACGAGTGAAATGCAGGTGTTTTTTGACATCTGCCCCTGTACAAAGATAGGCATAACAGGCAGCGACGGAAAAACTACCACAACTACCCTTATTTCAGAAATATTAAAAGCTTCGGGTAAAACCGTTTGGCTGGGCGGAAATATAGGAAATCCTCTGCTTCCCGAGGTTGACAAAATGAAATCCGAAGATTTTGCGGTAATAGAATTATCCTCATTCCAGCTTCACACAATGACAACCTCCCCGGAAATTGCAATAGTTACAAACATTTCCCCCAATCACCTTGACTATCATACGGACTACAAAGAATACATTGAAGCGAAGAAAAACATATACAAGAACCGTAACGATATAACACTTGTTACAAATGCAGAAAATGATATTACCGTCAAAATGGCTGACGAAGCAAAGGGTGAAAAGCTGTTTTTCTCAAGCAGTAACAACAGCGATATATGCGAAAAAGACGGAATAATATATGTAAACGGCGAAAAGATTCTTGAAACAAAGGAAATTCTGCTTCCCGGAAGACACAATATTGAAAACTATATGGCGGCTATTGGCGCAACATATAAATTTGCCACGCCCGATGCATACAAAAAAGTGGCAACGACCTTCAAAGGAGTTGAACACAGACTTGAGTTTGTGTCAGAAAAAAACGGAGTTAAGTTTTATAACAGCTCAATCGACTCCACACCAACCCGAACAATTGCGGCGTTAAGCGCATTTACCCAAAGAAATCTCATAGTCATCTGCGGCGGTTATGACAAAAACCTTGACTATTCTCCTCTTGCTCCTGTTGTTGCAGAAAAGGCCAAGTGCGTAATTCTTACGGGCGCTTGTTCAGGTAAAATAAAAAAAGCGTTTGATGAAAGCCGAGAGTTCCAAAACAGCGGAACTGTTATAAAAGAAACAGACGATTTTGAAAATGCGGTCATCTTGGCGGCAAACACCGCAAAAAAAGGCGATATTGTACTTCTCTCCCCCGCTGCCGCAAGTTTTGACAAATTCAAAAACTTTGAGCTCAGGGGAAGACTTTACAAAGACATTGTATTGAATAAGGTTTAAGGAACGGTTTATGATTTTTTCGGAAAGATTATTAAAATTAGCGGAAGAAGCCGAAGAGGCTTTAAAAGATAAGTTTAAGCACTTTGACAACATATCGTTTACAAACACAAAGAAAGTCCTTGAAGCATTCAGCGAAGAGAGGGTCGCCGAGGCGATGTTTGCAGGTTCAAGCGGCTACGGATATGATGACAGAGGCAGAGATACTCTTGACAGAATATACGCAAGAGTGTTTAACAAAGAGGCGGCGCTTGTACGCCATACCCTTATTTCAGGAACTCACACCCTCTCAACCGGTTTGTTCGGAATTCTTCGTCCGGGAGATGTAATGCTGTCCGTTACAGGCAAGCCTTACGACACACTTGATGAGGTGATAGGGCTTAAAGACGACGGACAAAACAACGGAAGTCTTAAAGATTTCGGAATTACTTATAAGCAGATCGAGTTGACACCGAAAGGCAAGATTGATATTGAAAAAACAGTTGAAATATTAAAAAACGAAAAAATCAAGCTGGTTTATCTTCAGCGTTCAAAAGGATACCTTGACAGACCTACCATTCCCGTCAGCGAAATGAACGAGCTATACAGGGCGGTCAAGCAAGTATCCGATGCGTATGTTTTTATAGATAACTGCTACGGTGAATTTGTTGAAGACTCCGAACCGGATGCCGACGTTATTGCAGGCTCGCTTATAAAAAACCCCGGCGGAGGTATGGCTGAAACAGGCGGCTATCTTGCCGGAAGCGCGCGGGCAATCGAGCTTATTTCATACAGACTTACATCTGTGGGTATAGGCAGTGAGGCAGGCTGTACGCTGAACACAATGAAAAATATGTACAAGGGTTTTTTCTATGCGCCGCACACAACAGCGCAGGCACTCAAAACAGCAGCCTTTGCGGCATATATTTTTGAAAAGATGGGCTACCGTACAAATCCGAAATGGAACGATAACAGGTTTGATATTATACAAGCCATACACATGGAAGACGGGGACAAGCTCTGCGCCTTCTGCCGAGGTATACAGGCAGGCTCACCGGTTGACGCTTTTGTTACCCCTGAGCCTTGGGACATGCCCGGCTACTCTGATGCTGTTATTATGGCGGCGGGGACATTTACTCAAGGCGCATCAATCGAGCTTTCAGCCGACGGTCCTATGAAAGCGCCGTATATTGCTTATTTTCAGGGCGGCTTAACTTATGAAAGCGGTAAAATAGGCATACTTTCGGCAGCTTCGCAAGTATTAGGAGAACAAAAAAATAACTGAGAGGAAACTATCATGAAAAAATTTATTGCGTTGTTTTTAACATTAGTTTTAGCTTTAAGTCTGCTTTGCTCATGCGGAAGCACGGGCAAGGGCGCTCCCGATGGGATGAAAGCGCTTGAAAGCAGCGACAAGCTTGACTACTACATTTACATTCCTGCTTCCTGGGTACAGGATCTGTCAACGGGAGCTGTAAGCGCTTATGTCAGCAGTTCCGATCTTTCCAACATATCAATGACGCAGTTTAATCTTGACGAGTTAAAAAAACTTGATGAATACGTTGCAGACTACACAGCCGACCTTGAAGAAAACCTCAAGGATTTCAAAATGGCGGAAGGCTTTCCTCAGGATACCATTCTCGGCGGAGTTGCGGCATCCAAACTTGAATACACGGCAACACTTGCAGGAAATCAGTATAAATATATGCAAATAATCTGCGCAAATGGTTCAACTATTTACTACTTTACCTATACCGCAGGTGTTGACGCATTTGACACACACGCCGAAGAGGTTCAAAAGATACTGGACAACTTCGCTTTTAAGAATAAATAATAAGCAAAAGAATGATTTATCTTGACAACAGCGCAACCACCCCGCTCTGCGAAAATGCAAAAGAATATATGCAAAAGGCTATGGACACCTTCGGAAACCCCTCTTCATTGCACAGTGTCGGCTTTGATGCCGAAAGACTGAAAGAATCTGCCCGAGACAGCATATATAAGGCTTTAGGTGTCAAAAAGCTTTCGGGGGACAGAATTATATTTACAAGCGGTGGTACAGAGGCAAATAACCTTGCCATATTTGGCTGTGTCCGCTCAAAACCGTCAAACAAGGGAAAAAAAATAGTTACAACCGACAGCGAGCATCAGTCTGTGCTTACCCCATTTAAAATGCTTGAAAACGAGGGGTATAAGGTTGAATATCTTTCGACAAAAAACGGACATATTGATATTCAGGATGTAAAAAATAAAGTTGACAAGGATACTGTATTTATATCGGTCATGGCTGTCAACAACGAAACAGGCGCATTATACGACATACAAAATATATTTAAAACAGCAAAGACTATAAACCCAAACATAACCACCCATTGTGACTGTGTTCAGGGATTTATGAAAATACCCTTTTTCCCGTCCCGTATGCATATTGATATGTGTACGGTAAGTTCGCACAAAATTCACGGACCCAAGGGATGCGGCGCACTGTATGTAAGCGCTGATGTTATTAAGACAAAAAGACTGGCTCCCATTATATGCGGAGGCGGTCAGGAGGGCGACTTGCGCTCGGGAACAGAAAATATGATAGGTATCTGCGGCTTCGGTGGAGCATGCGAATATATGTCTTCAAACCTTTCCGATAATATGTCTAAACTTTCGGAAATAAGAGAATATGCCAAACAAAAGCTTTCTCAGTTAGTAAATATAAATGAACCGTTTTCTGCCGCTCCGCACATTCTTAACTTTACCCTGCCTTTTATAAAAAGCGAAACCATGCTTCACTTTCTTTCAAGCGAAGGTATATTTGTTTCAAGCGGCTCTGCCTGTTCATCCAATCATACCAAAAAAGCAAGTCATGTGCTTCTCGCATTCGGTCTTACCGAAAAAGAAGCCGACTCTTCACTTCGTGTCAGTCTTTCGGAAAACAACACAAAAGAAGATATTGACATTCTGGCTGCGGCTCTTAAAAAAGGTATAAATACACTTGCAAGATCCAATTGACAAATTGAATATAACGGCAAAATGAGCCGTAAAAAATATAAAAATAATAAAACTTAATACATGGGGGATAAAACATGATAAAAATCGACCACTTGGTTAAGCATTTCGGCGACAAAAAAGCTGTAAATGACATCAGCTTTACCGTTGAAGAGGGCGAGATCGTCGGCTTTCTCGGACCAAACGGCGCAGGAAAAAGCACAACCATGAATATTCTTACGGGTTATCTCTCCTCTACCTCGGGAAAAGCCGAGATTGACGGAGTTGATATTCTCGAATCACCTATGGAAGCCAAAAAGAAAATAGGCTTCCTGCCCGAACAACCGCCTCTCTATCTCGATATGACTGTTGAAGAATATCTAAACTTTGTATATGAGCTTAAGGGGTGTACGCTTAACCGTAAAAAGCATATTGCCGAAATATGCGATGTTGTTAAGATCACAAACGTATACAAAAGAATGATAAAAAACCTTTCAAAAGGCTACAAACAGCGTGTTGGTATAGCTCAGGCGCTTATAGGAAACCCGAAGGTTATTATTTTTGACGAGCCAACAATTGGTCTTGACCCTAAGCAAATAATAGAGATAAGAAACCTTATAAGAACGCTCGGCAAAAATCATACTGTTATTTTAAGTACACATATTCTTCCCGAGGCGCAGGCGGTATGCGACAGAATTATTATCATAAATGAAGGAAAATTGGTTGCAAACGAAAAGAGAGAAAACCTGTCCAACCTTATTCAAGGAAACAGAAGATTTGAAGTCCAGATATGCGGTCCTCAAAAAGAGGTTATGTCAGAACTGAAATCCATGCAGGGCATATCCTATGTTGAATACATGGGCGGCGCTGACCTTGACAGCCACTCGTTTATAATCGAAAGCCAGCCCGGTATTGACATCAGAAAAACCTTGTTCTATGCCCTTGCAAAAAACAACTGGCCTCTTATAGGCATTGATGCTATGGGCGCAACACTGGAAGACATCTTTATCTCCCTTGTTGACAAAACAAACGAAAAGCCGAAAACAAAACGCGGCAAATTCCAAAAGTAAGGAGGAAAATAAGAAATGTCAGCTATTTACAAAAGAGAACTCCGTTCTTATTTTTCAACATCTATAGGATATATCTTTGTTGGTATATTCCTTGCATTAAGCGGCGCTTTATTCTCATACACCACGCTTCAGCAACGTGAGGAAAGCGACTCATCTTTCTACTTTACGCTTATGCTCTTTGCATTCGTTGTAATACTCCCTCTGCTTACTATGAAGCTTTTTTCCGAAGAACGTAAGCTTAAGACTGAGCAGCTTTTGCTTACTTCTCCCGTAAGCCTTTGGGGTATGGTTTTCGCAAAATTCTTAGCGGCTTATACAATTTTTTCCGTAACATTTATTTTAAGCTGTTTTAACTTTTTTATTCTTTATAACTATGGTAAACCTGAAACAGCAATTATAATCGGCAACATTATAAGCATACTGCTTGTAGGAGCTGCATTCATCGCTATCGGAGTGTTTGTATCTTCACTCACCGAAAATCAGCTTATAGCCGCATTCGGAACAATGGCTATTTTGCTTTTGCTCCTTCTTCTCGGTGTAGCAGGCTCTTATATTAACTTTACCCCCCTGCGTTTGTTAGTTAACTGGCTGTCAATTTTCACCCGATTCTTTCCTTTCACTTACGGTCAATTCAGTTTTAGCGCAATAGTTTACTATGCGTCTATAGCATTCATATTTTTGTTTCTCACTGTCCGTATGTTTGAAAAACGCCGTTGGGAATAAGACAACTAGAAAGTGAGGCAAAATAATGAGTAAAAATAATATTTTTGGTAAAAAGAAATTTAAATACGGTATAACTGCTGTTGCATTCACCTGTATATGTATTGCAGCAATAATAATTTTTAACGTTATCTTCTCTGCCCTTGCGGACAAGTTTCTTTGGTCGGTTGATATGACAAGCTCACAGCTTTTTACACTTTCCGACTCAACCCATGAGCTTCTAAAGGACATTGACGATAAAATAACCATTAACTTCTGTCAGCCTCTTGATACGCTTGTTGAAGATGAGGCGCAAAACCTTGTCTATCAGTGCGCAAGAGAATATGAAAAGGCATTCGATAATATCTCTATCAAATATTTAGATATTATCACAAACCCCTCCGCTATTGAAAAATATGCAAACAGCTCAAACACAAGAATCAAAACTACAAGCGTTGTTGTAACAAGCGACACCGATTTTAGAACATTTACACTTGATTCATTTTTTGCTACAGACAGTGAAACACAGGAAGTATTGGCATTTGACGGCGAGCTTAAGCTTACATCTGCTATATTGCAACTCACCTCGGATAGCCCGATTGCTTACTTCTCAGTAGGACACGGTGAATCAACCGGTACAAGCGATTCTACAAGACCTGATCTTTGGAAGCTTTTTGAAACTGCAGGATACGATGTAAGAACCATCGACCTTTCAAGAGAAGAGTTTGACAAGGAAGCGCAGGTTCTTATCATAAACGATCCAATAAAGGATTTTCAGGGATATAATGATGCTGTTGATGAAATCGAAAAGATTGCAAAGTTCCTCGACAATTTAGGAAACCTTATGGTGTTCATTGACCCGGAAACTTCCGACCTGCCCGAGCTTGAAGCGCTCCTTGAGGAATGGGGCATCAAGGTTGAAGATGCCGTCATAAAAGACGAAGTCAACGCGCTCTCCAATGACGGTCTCAAAATTGATTCATATTACCCCACAGATACAATGGGCTCTTCTCTTCACTCTACATTGAGAAAATATGATTCCGTTCCAAAAACCGTTGTAAATTATGCAAGACCTCTTACTATACTATGGGGAGTTAACGGAAATGATATTACAAACTCTGTTTCCACCAGACACGCATCAGCCGTTCTTACAACCTACAACACCGCAAAAGCATACGCATTTGACGAAGAAAACACAGAGCTTAACAGCAAAGCTCCATACAACCTTATGACAATAACCAGAGAAGAACAAATCATAGACAACGAAGTATATTACTCCTACGTTATGGTAACAGGTTCAACAGATTTTGCTCTTGATACCTACCTTCACAGCAACGCATATGCAAACAGCGAAATTCTATATTCAGCAATGCGCTTTATGGGCAAGGAAACAGTTCCTACAAATATTGACCATAAATATCTCGAGGACGAGTCTCTTGACATCACGACCGAAGCGGCAAACAACTGGACGCTTGCTGTTACCGTAATCGCTCCCGTAATTGTATTTGGTCTCGGTATTGCAATTCAAATAAGGAGAAGACATTTATGATAAAAAAACGTATCTATCTCATTATTGCAATTGCTGTCGCCTTCATAGCATTACTATGCGCTTACTTTTTTGTGATTTCTCCCATGCTTAAAGAAGATGATACAGACAAAAAAATAGAACTTCTTGAAGGAGAAGTATTAGCAACACCTACAACGGTTCTTATGTTTGATCAAATTGAACGTAACAATATACAATCCATCGAAGTATCTAATTCAAAAGGTAACTATAAGTTTTTCTATGACAGTGAAAAAAAGGATTTCTTTATTGAAGATTATTTGAATGCGCCGTACAACAAGGAAACAATAGCTTCTCTTATAACACACGCAGGCTATCCCGTAACAATGACAAGGGTTACCGAAAAGGCAGAAGACCTCAGTGAGTACGGTCTTGCGGAAAGCGACGATCCTGCATACTATATTCTCACTGCAAGAGACGGAAAAACACACAAGGTCTATATTGGAAATATGATCCCTACAGGTGCTGGCTTCTATACAAAATATGACGGACGAGATGCTGTTTATGTAACAACGTCTTCTATTGCCCAGACCCTTCTTGGAGCTGTTGAAAATCTTATAACCCCCATGCTCTTTATCCCCCCAACACAGTCGGACTACTTCTTGGTTAAGGATTTAATTCTCGTAAAAAACAGTAAACCTTTTATTAAAATAACATCGGAATCCAAGCCAGAAAAAACAGCGGACGGTAAGGAATATGAAGAATTTCTTGACTACAAGATGGAATATCCTACTGAATACAGTGTCTCTACAAACTATGACCTAATGCTTCAAGGCTTTATGGAACTTTACGGTAACTCAGTACTCGCACTTGGAAAAGATGATGAGCTTATCTCCGATAACATTCTTGAAAAATATAATCTAAAAAAACCTGCATATGAAATATTTTTTACCCACAATGGTATTGAAAACAATATCCTTATAAGCGAAAAAACGGAAGACGGTATTTACTATGCATACTCTCTTCTGTTTAATGTAATATGTGATATTCCTGAGGATTTGTTCAACTTTCTTGAATGGGAGCTTATGGACTTTATTGACAAACCGCTTTTGCAGTACAATATCAATGATATTTCAAGTATAACGGTTACCGCAAAGGATTTTGAAGAAACTTTTATTCTTTACACATCCGAAGGAGAAACAACCACTAACCCCGTAACAGGCGTAACCACAACAACGACCGATCTTCAGGTAAAACTAAAAAGCAATAATACCTATATTGCAGAACCCAAATACTTCAGACAATTCTATATGGGGTTGCTTACAACTAATCTTGTAACCTATGCTGATGTAGAAGACGAAACAGGTCTTGAGTGTCTTGCAACCCTAAAAATTATTACAAGAGACGGCAAAAAGATAGATTATGCATTCTACCCTTATGCAACACGCCGTTGCTTCTATACACTGAACGGCAAGGGTGAATTTTATGTTCTTAAAGATGCTGTTGAAAAAATCGTCAGCGATGCAAAGAAGCTTATCGCGGGCGAGGAAGTAAATTATCAGAACAAAAACTGACCGAAACACAAAATAAGAAATTATGTTTCTTATAACAAGTATGAAAAAATCGACAGATTTAAAAATCTGTCGATTTTTTGTTATGTTACTCAAAATAAATTTTTTACTCTTTTTCGGCAGAAGAACAATGCCTCTGCCGAAACATATTAATCCATTTCATAAACCTCAAAATACGGTGAATTAAATAATTTACAAAACAGCCCATACTGACTGCAAATATTATTAACCTTTTCAAACAGCAACTCCACTCCGACATACATATAATAATCATATCCAAAGTGCAGATAACTGTTTTGTTATCATTTAAAATTTTTAAAGCATCTTGTCTTGAAATGTAATCCAAACATTTGTACTCCATAAACAAGCACCTTTCGAAGTAATTACTCTTTAATTTCCTGTCGTTCTGTTTGGCGAAACAATGCTCGACAGCTTCATAACATAATCTTTTGTTTACTATATTTTACCATATTTACTGCCTCTAAGCAAGTATTTTTTACTTGTTTTTAAGCACAAACTTTTATTCCCTTTTTTGTTATACTTGCATATATTTAACATTATTATCTTTCTTATAAATTAAAAGACATTCCTCTGCTCTTCGCTCTGGAATGCCTTTCGGTTTTGTTGGTTGGAGATTTATTTGTTTAGATTAATTTGCAAAAAAACTATGTTACATCTGAACTAACAAATATAGCAAAAGGTTAATGTGAATAAACTTTACCCTAAAACCATTACTCTAATTGTTCGTCAAACTGCTTGTAATAATCAACATCATTCAAGTTTATATTCATATTATCCAATGGTATATTATTTGACTTCAAAAACATTATATCACTATCGGTAGGGTTAATAATTGCAGCAATTTTTTCATGTCCAACTGAATAAAACCAACATTTATTCTTTTTAAAAAATGCTAAATCCTCCGGATTAAACGGTCTAGACCATTCACTAACACAGCTAACTCGTTTTAAGATATCCTTTGCTCTTTCGTCGTTCCTGTAAAACACAATTTTGTAATCTGAATTGGGTGTATATGTTTTAAGCGTTCCCGGCCAACTCGGATTACTTCTGCTCTTTACCTTAAACGGTTCTAATAATCTCTTTATTTCTTTTGTAAACTTTGTGTATCCCTTTCGGTTATAATTTACATACACAAGCATGAAATAATCAGATTGCGCAAAAGCATAATCAATAAACGCAAAATACGATTTTCCACAACAATAATCCGTCTCTTGATTTTTGTTTTCAAAAAATAATATACTTTCCATATTATTCAGCCCCTTCTACAATACGAGATAATATCTTGTAGTCATCATCAATCATTTCAATTACATATTTATTATACTTATACGGTATTTGATCTGTAAGCCTATGCTTAATTTTAACTACAAAACTGTATTTGCTATCACTAATTTTTTCTTTATCTTGTGTATTTCCTGCCTTGTATTTCAGCGTAATCGGACTTCCGTTTTCGTCATATAAATATGTCAATGTATATTCCGGTGTCTTTTCCGCATACAATCTTCCGTCGAGCCAGTAATACTCGGTTACAGTTCCATTGACATTTTTAGTTGCACGTAAACCGTTGGAGTCATACGCATAACTAATATTGTCCGTGCCCTTGGCTATACCTGTAAGCTTTCTGCCATCGCTCCATGTGAATGTACTGCCATTGTAATATGTCAATGGATTACCTATGTTGTCATAAGTAATAGCATTACCGTT
>JAZRIJ010000027.1:0-2336 GCA_045645205.1 Eubacteriales bacterium | reverse complement strand
TTTCCCTCGCAGCCCCCAACTCGCTCACACGGGCGAATTTTGGCGTGCCTTGCGGCTTGTTTAGTAAAAGCAAATTCAGTGTAGTAATTTTTGTTTGCGCTTTAATTTTCTTTTAACAGAAACCTCTCTAAAAATTACTGTAGTTTAGAAGCTTAACTTCGTATGTAGCTCCCTAATATACGTGAAATTAAGATTTCTTAATATTGCTGCCGCTATTAAAATACTGCTCACTTTTGATACAAAATATTGCTCACTTACATTAGCCAGAGTTGATTTGTCTGCTAGTGGAACGCGACCTTACTAAAATGCTTTCTTCGGTGAGTTCTGATGCACTTTCAACATTAAAATCCGGCAAAAAGGTATAAATACGAACTTTTACCGCATAATATGCTTGACGAATTATTATCTTTATGTTATAATATCCGTTGAAAAGGTATAAATACGAACTTTTAACGCAAAGGAGTTATATAATGATTGAAAGAAAACAATATTTAAGTCAGCTCATATCGAAAAAGGGAAATGGTATGATCAAGGTTATTACCGGTATCAGAAGATGCGGTAAGTCTTATCTTCTTTTTGATATCTATCATAAATACCTTAATTCGATAGGAGTAGACGACAGTCACATCATTGAGCTTGCGCTGGATGATGACGAGAATATCAAATATAGAAATCCGCTTGAGCTTGGCGAGTATATTCGCAGTTTACTTGTTGACAAGGATAAAATGTATTACATTTTTCTTGATGAAATTCAGAAGGTCAAGACTGTGAAAAATCCTTATCTTGACGACGAGAGTGAAACCGTCGGATTTGTTGACGTATTACTCGGGCTTATGAAGAAAAAGAATGCCGACGTATATGTCACCGGCTCAAACTCTAAAATGCTTTCGTCAGATATCCTGACCGAGTTCCGCGGCAGAGGAGATGAAATTCGTGTACATCCGCTTTCTTTTTCGGAATTCTACGGTGCATATGCCGGTGATAAGCGTGATGCGTGGCAAGAATATTACACCTACGGTGGTATGCCTTATCTTTGCACTCTTGGTGATCACAGAGCAAAAGCTGCATATTTGTCCGGGCTGTTTGATAATATCTACCTTTCCGATATTCTTGAAAGGCACAGCATCCGTGACAAGAGCGTGCTTGACGACATTTTGGATGTAGTTTCATCCTCCGTTGGCTCGCTAACCAATCCGGGAAAGATTGCGGACACCTTCGCAAGTGTCAAACAAATGAAGATCAGCACCGAGTCGGTTTCCAGATATCTTGATTATTTTATTGATGCTTTTATGCTTTCGAAAGCACAACGATATGACATCAAGGGCAGAAAGTATATTGGCTCTCCTCAAAAATATTATTTCTCTGATATTGGTTTGCGCAATGCCCGTCTGAATTTCCGTCAAACCGAAGAAAATCACATTATGGAGAATATTATCTACAATGAGCTTGTCATTCGCGGCTTTACCGTTGATGTGGGTGTCGTTGAATACAACTACAAGGATTCCGAAGGCAAAAGCAAAAAGACTAATTTAGAGGTAGATTTCGTCATAACCGATGGAAGCCGCAAGTATTATATTCAATCCGCGCTCACTGTAGGAGAAGAAGAAAAGAGACTTCAAGAAGTTCGCCCCTATGCAAGGATTCCCGATTCATTCAAAAAAATTGTGGTTGTTAAAGACAACATCATTCCGTGGCATGACGAAAACGGAGTTCTCTATGTTGGCATCGAGAAATTTCTACTCGACGAAGCTGCTATTGACATATAAAGTTTTTTTAATCTTATAACGTCAAGAGAAATAAGCATTTCAACATCGATGATAAGACAAGCAAAAAGCCTTACAAATCAACTTCTCCGCGAGGGCCTTTGACTTGTAAGGCTTTAATAAGTTCTTAAAATTTGGATATACTCATTTAATTCGTTTTACGCTTTATGCCTCGATCCTTAAATTTTGTTCCCGCGCGATTAACACTTGCTGATTTCGCTATGTTTTTTGCAATAGAATTATAACCAGCCGGACGAAAACTGTTTTTCGCCAAATCATCGTCATCTTTATTCTTTGATAACATTATACTTTGTTCTACACAAAAAAATTGGGGAAATAGGTCGGTTAATCAAAATATTTTAAATATTTTACATAAATATTTAGGAATCGAGGTTTTTCAATCGATAAGTTTCGGAGAAACAATAAGAGCGATTTTTATCTAAATTTGATTGTTCCTTTTGGGGGATTCTTTCTTTGTCTAATGAGGGCAAAAATTTTAACGGAGCAGCCCGCGCCTCGAAAGGAAAAAGGACAACGAGCTACTCCCACAATTTTCAAAAAAAAAAGCTTAAA
>JAZRIJ010000026.1:0-3154 GCA_045645205.1 Eubacteriales bacterium | reverse complement strand
TGTTGTACAATTACCTCGTTGTTTTGTTGTTGGTTTTTTGTGGTGATTAAATTATACAACAAAGCAAGCGGTTACTCAATACCTTTCGGCATTGAATAACCGCTTTTCTTTTTTGACTGAGTTAATGACTCAGCCCCTTTTTGGTTATGCGCTTTTTTGTTTTAGAAGCCTTACTACCTCTCTGATTTCTTTTGCGGAAAGGAAACGGTCTCTGTTTACATCTTTCATAAAAGGGGCAAGTTCATTTGCAGTAACAAGTCCGTTTATTCTCTTTGAAAACTTAACTCTTTTACCTGTAAACAAAACCACATTATGTACGGGAATATTTTCCACTCCCTCTTTTCTGAGGAATTTCTTCATAGCCTTTTGCTTCTGGCGGCTTTGAAGAAACGGGTCGTCAAACGAATAGTACTTATCGTTTATTATACGATTCCACTGTCCGCCCTCGGTTATATCTATGTAACCCGCCCCGGGAATAGAATCTATTATCAAAATACCGCCCCTGTTTACAAAAACAAGTCCTATGTCGGCAATATAGCTTCCTCGAGATGATGAACCTGTTATAAGAAGCTTCACATTTCTTATAATGTTTATTCTGCTGAACCTTGTGCTGAGATAATTATAGGCGAAGCTTTTCTTGTTTCTTCCCTCACGCATTATTTTCCTTGCGGTTATTCGGGAATATATTACCCATATCACCCATAGCATAAAGATAATATAGAGTATTATTCCGACAGTTATAAAAAATTTTCCCATTCTTTTCCCTTCCCATATTCGAAAACAAAACTATGTCCGAATTATTTATACTCGCAATACGCATTAGGACAGCCGACTTTTTTACGCCCGCTGTCCGAAGTTTTCACATAATTTTACTCAGTCGCCAACCACATCTGAAAGATAGTTTACTACGTCGCCGACAGTAACAAACTTGTGAATATCCTCATCCTTGATCTCGATATCAAACTTTTCTTCACATGTAAGTACGAGGTCTGCAAGTTCAAGAGAATTGATACCGAGGTCTCCTACAAGCTCGCTCTTCAAAGTAATCTCATCGGGGTTGATCTGAAGTGATTCTTCAAGCATTTCTTTTACTTTTTCAAACATATAAATCTCCATTCCCGGTATCATAAATTTTGTTTTGTTTTTTACGAAACATTTTGCCCCGCTCATACCGGAAACCGGAGCTGTTTCAATTATTTACATATTTTCTGCCGTGCTCAACAAAAACAATACACGACTTTCTTCCCAATTATAACAAACGATATTTGTTTTGTCAACAAGTTTTGCGCACCTTGCAAAATTTGTTTATTTATACCAAAACCGAAGAAGTATTTTTTAATAAATAAATATTTACAATATTATTGAAATATGATATAATATTGTTGGTCAATAATATTATTAAAGGAGCGTTTTTCTCATGGTCGAATATATGCCTTATATCTGGGCTGTTGTAACGGTAATTGCAATTATAACAGAGACTATCATTGCCGACCTTGTTACCATCTGGTTTATACCTGCGGGAATTTTGTCGCTCATACTCTCCCTGCTACCGATAAAAATTCCGGTATATCTGCAGGTCGCTATTTTCTTTGCAGTTTCCATAGGATTGGTCGTTATGTCAAAAACGATCTTCAAGGAGCTTTTCAAAAAGAAACCCTTGGTACGCACAAATCTTGACGCGGTAATCGGCAAAGATGCCGTTGTTATCGAAACCATAAATAACCTTGAAGGCAAGGGCGCTGTTAAAGTCGGGGGTAAAGTATGGTCGGCTGTGTCGGAGGATGATTCAATTATTAAAGAAAATGAGCTTGTAATCGTCAAAGAAATACGCGGTGTTAAGCTCATTTGCATAAAAAAATAATTTTCGGAGGTTTTTATACTATGACACCTTTCATTATCGGAACTGTTATTGTACTGTTCCTCATTATCGTCAGTAATATACACATTGTTCCGCAGGCATACGGCTTTGTTGTCGAGCGTTTAGGCGCATACAGCGCAACGTGGAACACAGGTATCCACTTTAAAATTCCTTTTATTGATAAAGTTGCAAAAAAGGTTACTCTCATGGAGCAGGTCGCTGACTTTCCGCCCCAGCCTGTTATTACAATGGATAACGTAAGAATGCAGATAGACACTGTTATCTTCTATCAAATCACAGACTGTAAACTCTACACCTACGGCGTAACAAATCCCATTGCCGCTATCGAAAACCTCACGGCAACAACATTGCGTAACATTATCGGTGAGCTTGAGCTTGACGCTACACTAACCTCAAGAGATATTATAAACACAAAAATGCGCGCTATCCTCGATGAAGCAACAGATCCTTGGGGAATAAAAGTAAACAGAGTTGAATTAAAGAATATTATTCCGCCCAGAGAAATTCAGGACGCGATGGAAAAACAGATGAAAGCTGAACGCGAAAGACGTGAGCTTATACTTCGTGCCGAAGGTGAAAAAAACTCCGCTATCCTTGTATCCGAGGGTAAAAAGCAGTCTATGATCCTTGAAGCCGAAGCAAGAAAACAGGCGGCTATTCTCGAAGCCGAAGCAAAGAAAGAAACAAAGATTCTTGAAGCTGCCGGCGAAGCAGAAGCTATACTCAAAATCCAGGAAGCAAACGCAAACGGTATCAAGATGCTTAATGAAGCAGCCCCCACAAAAGAGATCGTTGCATTAAAAGGTCTCGAAGCATTTGTCGAAGCTGCAAACGGCAACGCAACAAAGATCATTATACCCAGCGAGATACAATCTCTTGCAGGTCTTGCAACCTCAGCTTCCGAGCTTATGAAATCAGATAAATAAGAAAAAGCATATTTTCCAGGTGTATGAGTTTAACGCTTATACACCTTTTTTTAATCCATCCCTCAGCTTTACTAAGCCGGTAGTTTGCACAGGCGTATAATACCATATTGCCAAAAGAGCTGAAAGCACACAGAATGTCCGACACTTGCAAACCTGCCCCACAGCCACAAACGCGGCTCTAACCATAAGCCTTCCCCAGTAGGGGAAGGTGGCAGCCGAAGGCTGACGGATGAGGTGTCATTAATCATATACAACTCCTCATCCATCACTTCGTGGTCCCCCTTCTTCCACAGGAGAAGGCTCCGCTGCGGCAGAACTGTTCAACGGCATATATCTCTTTGACACGCTT
>JAZRIJ010000025.1:0-30319 GCA_045645205.1 Eubacteriales bacterium | reverse complement strand
TTGTTGTACAATTACCTCGTTGTTTTGTTGTTGGTTTTTTGTGGTGATTAAATTATACAACAAAGCAAGCGGTTACTCAATACCTTTCGGCATTGAATAACCGCTTTTCTTTTTTGACTGAGTTAATGACTCAGCCCCTTTCCGCTGCGACGGGACTTCTTTACAAAAAATTTTTAAAATCACCAGCCAAGCCAACAGTCTTTATCGACAAAAAAACAATAAATTTTTAAACAAAACATGCAAAATGAAGTGTAAATAAACTGTATAATTTTTTTCAAAACCTTGAAATGCATATTATTTCATGTTATACTGTAAATAGTATAACATGAAATAATATGTTTGACAAGCTGATTTTTTAAATATATTTTGACATTTTACGCATTGGAGGTTTTCTTGTGAAAGCTCAAAATAAGGTTAGAAACGTACTCTGTTATCTTAAAAATATAGTTACGGTCAAGCCTGACAAGCTCTCCTTTTCCGACGGTATAACTTCACTTACTTTCCGTGATTTATATGACAGAGTTTGCAGGATTGGCTCATATTTACATAAAAATTCGATATACAAGCGCCCTGTGGTTGTCTTTATGCGCAAATCTCCCTTGGAGGTAGCCGCATTTTTTGGGGTAATCAGCGGCGGTTGCTATTATGTTCCTATAGACGAGGAAATGCCGAGGGACCGCATTCAATTGATTTTGGATAATGTGCAATCCCCTCTCGTAATTTGCGATGATGACACTTTTTCTGTTGCGAAAAACTTTAATCTTTCTAACGGAAGCATAATTCGTTACAATGATATTATTGACACCGAGATAAACGAGGCGGCTTTAAATGATATTTATGACCGCTCAATTGATATTGACCCTATATACATAGTATTTACATCGGGTTCTACGGGAATACCAAAGGGAGTTGCCGCTTGCCACCGTTCCGTAATTGATTACATAGAACAGCTTTCAGATGTACTTTCTTTTAACGAAAATACAGTTTTCGGCAATCAGTCTCCATTGTATTTTGATGCCTGTCTCAAGGAGATATATCCAACCCTTAAATTCGGCGCTACAACATACCTTATACCTAAAATACTGTTTTCACAGCCCGTAGCGCTTCTTGAATACCTAAATAAATATAAAATCAACACTATATGCTGGGTAGTTTCCGCACTTACTATGGTAAGCGCCTTCGGTACATTTGATGTTCTCCTTCCCCAACATCTTCACACCGTTGCATTCGGCAGCGAAGTCTTTCCCATCAAACAATTCCGATTATGGCGCAATGCTCTTCCCAATGCTTCATTTACCAACCTATACGGTCCGACAGAGGGTACGGGAATGTGCTGTTACTACCATGTTGACCGTGAGTTTGCCGACAACGAAGCAATTCCGATAGGACACCCTTTTCTTAACCGTGAAATCCTTTTGCTTACAGAAGACGGAAAAGTTGCGCCTAAAGGTTGTGAAGGCGAGATATGTATAAGAGGAACGGCTGTTACTCTCGGATATTACAATGACCCTGAACGTACTGCAAAAGCTTTTGTTCAAAACCCATTAAACAACGCATATCCGGAGGTTATTTACAAGACGGGCGATATAGGCCGATATAACGAATACGGCGAACTGGTGTTTGTCTCACGCCGAGATTATCAGATCAAGCATATGGGTCACCGTATTGAGCTTGGAGAAATTGAGGTCAGCGCAAATATGATTGATGCGGTACAAATGGCTGCCTGTATCTATGACAAGGTTAAAGGAAAGATAGCGCTTTTCTATGTGGGAAGCTGTACAGAAAAAGAACTGACGACAGCGCTCAAAGAAAGACTTCCGCGTTACATGCTCCCAAATAAGCTTATATGCCTCTCTATGATGCCGCTTACCGCCAACGGAAAGCTCAACCGCGTTGAACTCAAAAATATATACGAAAAAAACTTTAACAGATAATAGAAAGGATTAATTTTTTATGGAAAAGCTGCTTGATATTCTCAATGAACTTCACTCTGACGTTGATTTTGAAACCGAGAAAAACCTTATTGATGACGGTATTCTTGATTCAATGGATATTATAACACTTATCAGCGAAATAAGCGATGAATACGACGTAACTATTACGGCAAAGGATATTATTCCCGACAATTTCAATTCTGCTGAATCTCTTTACGCTTTGATAAAAAAACTCAGCGATGAAGAATAAGAGTCTTTATCTTTAAGGAAAATTTTCAATGCTTTTTACATCTTATGATTTTTTGGGGTTTGCGGCGGCTTTACTGCTGATTTATTACATAATTCCCAAAAGAACACAGTGGCTTTTGCTTTTGGCTGCAAGCTATATTTTCTATTACATTGCAGGTCCTGAATATCTTTTTTACATTCTTACAACAACAGCTACGGTGTTTTTGACTTCTCTCTTAATTGAAAAAATAGATAAACGTCAAAAAAAATATCTCAAAGAACATAAAGAAAAACTTACCAAGGAAGAAAAGAAGCTTTATAGGAACAAGCAAAAACGAAAGAAACTCTTTCCTTTTGTTGTTTGTATCCTGATAAATTTGGGTATTTTAGCCATTGTAAAGTACGCCAACTTTTTCATTTCCAACATAAACGAAATTTTTAGGTCTGCAGAAAACGGACAATCTCTGTCTTTTCTTTCCCTTGCCGTACCGCTCGGTATTTCTTTCTACACCCTTCAATCTATAGGTTATCTTGTAGATGTATATCGGGGAACGGTTCCACCTCAACATAACTTTTTTAAGTTTGCCCTTTTCGTCTCTTTCTTCCCTCAGCTTATTCAAGGACCGATAGGACGATACGGCGAGCTTAGTCAAACGCTCTATTCCCCCCACCTTTTTGATGCAAAAGCAGTATCTTACGGTCTGCAGAGGGTTTTGTGGGGATACTTTAAAAAACTTGTTATCGCTGACCGTGTGTCGATTGCCGTCAGTACAATGATCGTCGAGCCTTCTCAGTATAACGGTGCTTATTCTTTAGTAATAATGCTTTTATATACCCTGCAACTTTACGCTGACTTCACGGGGGGCATTGATATAACTATAGGTTTGAGCGAAGCTTTGGGTATTCGTATGAGCGAAAACTTTATTCGACCGTATTTTTCTAAATCACTAAAAGAATACTGGCGGCGTTGGCACATATCAATGTGTTCTTGGTTCCGTGATTATTTGTTTTATCCCATTTCGGTGAGCAAACCTATGCAAAAGCTTACCAAGTTTTCCAAAAAAATTCTCGGAGACAAGGCAGGCAGACGTTTACCTGTTTATCTGTCAACGGGAATAGTTTGGTTTTCCACAGGAATATGGCACGGCGCAAGCTTAAATTTTATTGTATGGGGAATGTGTAACTGGGCAATTCTTATGGTTTCCGAAGAGCTTGAGCCTATTTATAAAAAGTTCCATGAAAGATTTTCGTTTAAAAGCCATTTTTTCTACAGAGCCTTTCAGATTCTTCGCACCTTTGCTCTTGTGTGCACTTTAAACCTTTTTGACTGCTACAGCTCTATTTCCGAAACAGTACAAGTTTTTTTCTCAATATTTTCGGCAGACAACTGGCAAGTTCTTTGGAACGGAGCACTTCTAAAACTGGGACTCAGCAGTCTTGATTACATAATTATTCTTGCGGGTGTAGGTATAATGCTGACAGTCAGCCTTCTTCAGCGCAAGGAAAGTGTACGTGATATTATTTCAAAACGTCCCTACCCTATCCGCTTTATTGTTTGGTACGGACTATTCCTTATCATTCTTCTGATGGGCGCATACGGAATTGGTTACGATGCAAGCCAGTTTATTTACAATCAGTTCTGAGAAAGAAGCATATATATGAAACAAAATGCGAAAAAAACAATTAAATTCATTGTTTCGGCATTAATAGTTATTATAACTCTTTTTTTCCTCCAACGTCTGCTTGTTCCCAAATACATTACAGGTGTGGTAGAGGGCGCTTTTGTTGCCGAATATTATAACGAAGAAAAAGACCATGATGTAATATTTATCGGCGACTGTGAGGTTTACGAAAACTTTTCCCCCATAGTTTTATGGCAAGATTACGGAATAAACAGCTACATACGCGGAAGCGCCGAGCAATATATCTTCCAATCATATTATCTGCTTGAGGATACATTAAAACACGAAACTCCCAAGGTCGTTATCTTCAACATTCAGTCCCTTCAGTTTCCCGAAAGCCGCAACGAAGCATACAACCGTATGACTATCGAAGGTATGAAATGGTCGTTGTCAAAGATTAATTCTATTTTCGCTTCGATGAAGGATGAAGAACATTTTCTCGATTATGTCTTTCCAATACTTCGTTATCACAGCCGTTGGAGCAAACTTGACAGCAACGACGTAAAATATATGTTCGATACCGAAAAAGTATCTCACAACGGTTATTATATGAGAGTTGATGTGCGTCCTGCTCAAAATGTTCCTACAGGCAGACCTTTAAGTGATTACAGCTTTGATGAAAGATCGTGGAAGTATCTTGATATGATGACCGAGCTATGCAAGGAAAAAGATATTGAACTGCTGCTTATAAAAGCTCCAAGCCTTTATCCATATTGGTATGAAGAATGGAACGAACAGGTGTCCGAATACGCTGAAAACAACAGACTTAAATACATTAATTTCCTTGAGCTTGTTGATGAGATAGGTATAGATTACAACACAGACACATATGATGCGGGTTTGCATATGAACCTTTCGGGAGCTGAAAAACTTTCCGATTGGCTCGGAAAGTATCTCAGTGACGAGTTTGGTCTTTCTGACAGACGCTCGGAAAGCAAACTTCAGAATATTTGGAAAGAAAAAATTGCCTTTTACGAGGCAGAGAAGAAATCACAATACGAATACTACGGTATAAAAGAAAAGGCTAATTAATTATGTGTGGAATTTGCGGAATATACGACTTGACGGGAACTCAACTGATAACCGGCGAAATGATTAATAAAATGCTTCATGTCATGCGCCATAGGGGTCCCGACGGCTCACAAGTAAAACTGTTTCACGCCGCTGCGTTAGGCTTCAACAGACTGAGCTTTATTGACCTTGACGGCGGTATGCAACCCATATCCAACGAAGATAATACCGTTTATATGATCTGCAACGGAGAAATATTTAACTACCGTGAACTGCGAAATGAGTTGATTGCCAAAGGACATATTTTCCGCACCAAGACAGATGTGGAGGTTATACTTCATCTGTATGAGGAGTATGGTCTTGATTTTCCCAACCGTCTCAACGGTCAATTTGCCATAGCTATTTATGACCAAAAACAAGAACAAATGCTCCTTGTGCGTGATCGGATTGGTATTGCTCCCCTTTTCTATACAATTCAGGACAATAAAGCTGTTTTTGCCTCCGAAATAAAGTCGATTCTTGAATGTCCTTGGGTTAAAAGAAAACTAAATCTCAAGGCTGTTGATCAGCTTATGAATTATCCGGGAGTTGTTTCCCCGGAGACGTTTTTTGACGGGATACACTCTCTTCGCGCAGGGCATATTCTAATACTTAAAAGAAATGATGATGCCAAAGATATTGAATATTGGGATCTTATTTATTCCGAAAACGACGAGGAAGACAAGGGCGAGGAATATTATGTTGAAAAACTAAGAGAGCTTCTTAAGCAATCTATCGCGCGACGTTTGGTTGCCGATGTTCCCATAGGCTTTTACGTTTCCGGAGGACTTGACAGCTCGGTTGTTGCATGCTACATAGGCAATTTTTTACTTGACAGTTATTACTCATTTTCTGCTGAGATAGGTGAAGCCGAGCTTGATGAAAGTCGCTTTCAAAAAATTGTACAAAAATGTGTTAACTCTAAACACTACACAACAAAAGTCGGCGAAGAAGAGATATGGAAAAACCTTTATGACGTTGTGTATCATGCAGAATCAGGGTTAAAAGAAAGCTATGACGTTGCAGCTTATCTTTTATCCTCTCTTGTACAGCAGTCTCCTGCAAAGGCTGTCCTGACCGGTCAGGGTTCTGATGAATTTTTCTGCGGATATATAGGCTATATGGTCGATCTTTTCAGAGAAATGCAAAAAGATAAGATGACTCCCGAGGAATGTGAAATAAATGAAAGGCTTTGGGGTGATCCGTATTTCCGTTACGAGCGCAACCATCCCGAAATACGTAAGATACATCAAACAATTTACAGCGACAGGATTCGGGGAGAAATAGATCGCTTTTCTGCATGGAGTACCAGTCCCATAAATGTTGACCGCGTAAAAGGACTAAGCTCACAAAAGAGACGCTCTTATATTGATTACAAGCTCCGCTTGTCCGATCATCTTCTCACAGAGCACGGCGACCGTATGTTTTTTTCCCATTCAGTCGAGGGAAGACACCCCTTTCTCGATTCGGAACTCCTCTCTTTTGTTACGACCATTCCGGATAAATATAAAATGAACGGTTCAAAAGAAAAATATATTTTAAAAAAAGCGGGCGAAGGGATTGTTCCTCCAGAAATTCTTAAAAGGAGAAAATTTCCTTTCCAAGCTCCCGGTATGTCTTCTATGGTCAAAAAGGCAAACGGTGAGATTGATTTTCTCAGCGATTCCCTTTTAAAAAAATACGACATATTTGATATTAATAAAGTCAATGAAATGAAAAAGATATACCTTGCAGACAACTTTAAATTGATGGGAGCTTACGAAATTGATTATTTGCTCATTGTTATGACAGTAACCATGCTTTGTGAACGTTATTCGCTTACCGTATAAGGAGTCCCTTATGAAAAAAATAGATATGTTTCAAAAAAACTTTATTTGTTTACTTGTTTTATCCTTGCTTTTCTGTGTTATAAGCAGTTGCGGAGGAAATGATAAGCCTGCAGAGGTTCCACCCTCTGAAAGCGAGACCGAAAATGAAACAGAAGTTAAAATTACTCCCATAATAACAGGTGTTAAAGAACAGATCACTGTATATTCAGACGATCCTGCCAAGACAGTCGGTTCAATGCTCCTCGATGGAGTATACACTGTTGAAGGCCACCCCTGCAAGATAAAATTTGATATATATAGTGTAGACGGAACAAAAATCGAAACCCTTTCGGCAGGTCAATACAGCGTTGTTTATTCCTGCGACCGTGAGGATGTTGTTCCTGTAAAATCTATTCTTATTGTCAAACCTGCAGATACTACCCCCCCCGTTATTGCCGGTGTAAAAGATAAGATAGTCTATATCGGAAGCACTATCTCCTACCGAGACGGAATTACAGTAACAGACAATGATGACGAAAACGTAACACTTCAGCTTGATGCATCTATGGTAGATCTGACTCGACTCGGTACATATCCTTTGCTTTATTCAGCCGTAGACAAGCGTGGAAACTCTTCCTCGGTTTCGGCAAGTGTAATGGTTATAAGTTCTCCTGATGAACACCAAGGTCAAGCTACCCAAATCTGCACAAAAGAAGAACTTGATAATTTGTGCAAAAATATTCTCAACCAGATTATAAACGACAATATGTCCGATTATGAAAAAGCAAACGCCATATACAACCGAGTAAGACAGATCAGATATATAGGAAGCTCAAACAAGGACAACTGGATATCAGGCGCTTATATTGGTCTTACAACAGGACGTGGCGACTGCTTCAACTACTTTGCGGCCTCTAAAGCCCTTCTTACCCTTGCAGGCATACCGAATTATGACCTTCAAAGAAAAGGTGGAGATCAGCCTCATTACTGGCAAATAGTTTATGTAGACGGAGGTTGGTATCATTTTGATGCCTGCCCAACACTTGATGTTTACCCCATTCGGTGCTTCCTATATACAGAAGAAGAGGTTGCGGCATATACAAAGGCAATCGCTTTGGATTGTCCTGAATATTACGTTTATGACTACGATAACTGTCCTTATGAAGTAATAAAATCGAGAAATTCTTAAACAAAAAAGGTGAAAATATATGAAAAGAATATGTATTCTTCTACTCTGCTTCCTGCTTGTTTTTTCGTCATGCGCAACGCCTCCCGACGATAACAACAAGCCAGACAACTATGAAACTGATAACAAACAACATGAAACCGTAAAAAGCAAATATACTTTTAAAGCAACAAGTTCTGATTCTTTTGAAATATACATTGATCAGGATATGGCTGATGTTCTTTCTGCAATCGGAGAACCGTTAAGCTATTTTGAAGCCGCTTCCTGTGCCTTTTCTGGACTTGATAAAACTTATACATACGCAGGTTTTGTTATAACCACACGTCCCGACGGTGACAAGGATTACGTAAACTCGATATTTCTGACAGACGACAGTGTTACGACTCCCGAAGGCTTGTATATCGGTGTCTCGGCAGATAAAGTTATTTCTACCTACGGTAATGGTACACAAACAGATGCGCTTATCAGCTACAAGGACGGCAACACGTCTCTTAACTTTATAATGAAAAACTCTTCTGTTATATCAATTGAATATATCCCTGATTAATAAATACTGTTATAATTTTTTGTAAAAAGCTATTCAACACAATAATGACAAAAATCCAAGGTCATTTCGTTAATTAACCTTGGATTTTATCTTATTTAAACGAAAAAAATAATCTATATTTTTTCATAAAAAGAATTTAGAAATTTTTTCCTTTATCTCTAAGCTTATCAAGCTTAGTATTTCGAAAATAGAGGGCAACATCGATGGATATTTCAATAAAATTTAGTACGTAGAAGAAGAAACCGAGGTAAAATACAAATGCCCCAAAACCTGCCGTAGTAGGATAACCGAGGGCCGATACCTGAATTATCTTTCTAGCAATACCAAACGCATAACCTACAAGCAGAAACACTTCAAAGAACAATGACTTACCCTTTGCTGTTCTTGAAATTAGAGATTTACGAATAGAGACAGGCCATGAAAGTCCAAAACAGAATATTGTGAGAGCCTCAAAAAGCTCAGTCAAAAGATGAAGATCAAACATAATTAATTCTCCTTTATATAATACTTATGCTAAATAGTTTTTTATTTGCCCTGTTTGTATAGTCGGGAAGAAGCTTTGGAGAAACAGAATTTGTTTCAATATCTGCTTCTTCTATTTCTTTTTCAAATTTCGCAATATGATCAAGTGTAAGCTTACTCACAGTCGTTTCTTTAGCCTTTGCCACGGCATTTTGCCCTGCGCTTCTGCCGAACACAATTATGTCAAGCAAAGAATTACCCATAAGTCTGTTTTTGCCGTGAATTCCGCCTACAGCCTCACCTGCGACAAAGAGATTTTCAACATTTGTTGTCATACAGTCAGGGGTTATATCAAGACCGCCGTTCTGATAATGGAGTGTGGGATAAATAAGAATAGGCTCTTTACGGATATCTATACCATACTGACCAAACATTCTCATCATAGCGGGTATTCTCTTTTCGATAGTACCCTCTCCTCCGATTTTCTCTATCATAGGCGTATCAAGCCATACTGCCTGACCATTTCCCGTATCAATGCCGTTTCCTCTTTCAATACATTCTCTAATTACAGATGCTGCAGTTACGTCTCTCGTTTCAAGGGGATGCATAAACACTTCGCCGTTTGCATTAACAAGTTTAGCTCCAAGCGAACGTACCTTTTCGGTAACAAGAGCGCCAAATATCTGCTCTGGGAATGCCGCCCCCGTCGGATGATACTGCAGAGTTTCCGCATAAAGTAGCTTTGCACCCACTCTATAACCAAGTACAAGACCATCGGCAGTTGCACCATAGTGATTTGACGTAGGAAATCCCTGATAATGCATACGTCCGGCACCGCCCGTGGCAATAATAACCGTCTTTGACTTTGCAACGTAGAGTTCATTAGTTTCCATATTCATAAGAACTGCACCTGCAGCCTTACCATTTTCATCAAGAATAAGCTCAATTGCCGCAGTAAAATCAACAACAGGGATCTGACGGTTAAACACCTCGTCCCGAAGCGTTCTCATAATTTCAGCGCCTGAGTAGTCCTTTGCAGCGTGCATACGCTTTCTTGAAGTACCGCCGCCGTGTGTTGTAATCATATTACCGTCTTTGTCTTTGTCAAATTCAACGCCCAAATTACTGAGCCACTGAATTGCTTCTGGCGCATCACAAACAAGCTTAGATAGAAGCTCTCTTTTTGCCGCAAAATGACCGCCGCCGAATGCGTCAACAAAGTGTATAGCCGGTGAGTCATTAGGCTTATCAGCTGCTTGAATACCGCCTTCTGCCATCATAGTATTTGCATCACCGATACGAAGCTTTGTTACTACCATAACATTTGCTCCTGCCTTATGCGCTTCAATAGCGGCAGATGAACCTGCACCTCCGCCGCCTATTACAAGTACATCTACATCATAATCGGGATTTTCAAGGTCAACACACTCTGCAGTAATTCTGCTGTGCGCCTGAAGCATTCCCGCAAGCTCATGAGGAACTTTGTCCCCTTTGTTTGCGCCTATCTTCAGTTCCTGAAACTCTTCTTTTTTATAGTCAGGGTGAAATTTTGCAAGAAGTTCTTCTTTCTGCTGCGCTGTCATTCTTACAGGCTCGTAAGCTATATTTTTAACTCTTGCCGCTTCTACTGCCGCAAGAGATTTTTGAAACTTTTCAGAATACATATTGCTTTTCCCCTTTATTTCTCAATTTCACGTGTATTGTACAGTTCTTTCATCTCCTCAATGGGCTTCTGAATAAGAGCCTCGATAAGTTCTTTGAAATCACCGTTTTTAATTTCTTTTACTCGGTCTTCGAGATGTCCGCAACCCGCTGCAAGATACTTGCCGTTAATTCTTCTTGCAAGCATGGCAACCTGAGGGTGAGATATACCTGCAGGACATCTTGATGAGCATACACCGCACATCACACAGTCAAAAGATTCTTCAGCGCATTTTTCAAAATCACCACGCTGAGCGTATGCTATGTACTGCATAACGTTAAGCTTCTGTGTACAACTCTTTGTACATGCATTACAACCGATACAAGAATAGATCTCGGGGTAAAGCTGCATCATCACAGATTCATTCGTAGATACCTTTTCAATATCATAAACCTGCTTAACAAGCGGGAAAAATGGTAATGTAGCAATATACATATTGTCCTGAACCTGTGTCTGACAAGCAAGACAAGCCTTAAGCTCGCGATCCCCTTTAATTCTGTAGATAGTTGCGCACGCTCCGCAAAAGCCATTACGGCATCCACAACCTCGAACCAACTGATAACCTGCGTATTCCATTGCAGTCATAATAGTCAGATTTTCGGGAACGGAATACTTCTTCCCGAAAAGAAATATATTAACCATATTTTCCATAACTGTATCTCCTTTAATACTCAACTGGTAGTTCCCCAAGTTCATCGTAACGGAATACGGGACCATCCTTGCATACATATTTTGCTCCTATATTACAACGGCCGCACTTACCTACTCCACACTTCATTCTAAGTTCCATTGTGGTATATATCTGCGTGTCGTCGAATCCAAGCTCTTTGAGAGCGGCCACCGTAAACTTAATCATAATGGGAGGTCCGCATACAATCGCAACACGGTCGGGGATATACTTAAGTTCTTTTACGTAGTTGGGAACGAAGCCAACGTGCTTTACCCAGTCGGGATCTTCTTTGTCGACGGTCAAATAGATGTACATCTCTTTATCCTTCGTCCACTCGTTGAGTATCTCATTATAGTTTACAAGGTCGTCCATACTTCTTGAGCCGTAAACCAGATTTATGCTTTTATAATTTTCTCTGTGATAACGACAATAGTTAATTACCGAACGAAGAGGAGCAATACCGATACCGCCAGCGATAAACAAATGCTTTTTGCCCTTGAATTCGTCGGTATCAACTGGAAAGGCGTTTCCGTAAGGCCCTCTGATCGTTATCTGCTGACCCACCTCCGCCTGATGCAGCCATTCGGTAACACATCCGCATTTCTTTATGGAAAATTCCATATATTCGGTATTGGTGGGAGAAGAAGTTATGGAGAACATTGCTTCGCCTACGCCCGGGATAGAAAGCATAGCGCACTGACCGGGCATATGGTCAAAAGCTTTTTTGCCGTCTGTGGTAACTATTCTAAAAGTCTTTATATCAGCGGTATCTATCCTTATGTCCGTAATAACGCCAACCTTGGGAATCAAGGTTTCATTTACATTATTCACTTTCCTTACCTCCCAATTTCTTCATTACCTTAACTATATTCATTGATATAGGACATCTTGAAACACATCTTCCGCAACCTACACAACCGAACAATCCACCGTTATTTTCAGGATAGTAAACAAGCTTATGCATAAATCTCTGGCGGAAACGCTCTTTTTGACTGTTTCTGTTGTTTCCGTGCGCCATTCTTGTAAATTCTGAATACATACAAGAATCCCAACATCTGTAACGGATAACGCCCTTTCCGGTATTGAAATCCTTTATATCATAACACTGACAGGTGGGACATACAAAAGTGCATGTTCCGCAACCGAGACAGCTTTCGGAAAGCTCTTCCCATTTCGGACTTTTGAAAAACTCATCCGTCTTTTGCCCGCCGAATTTACTTGTATCAAGGTCTGCAAATGGAAGTCTTTTCGTTATCTTTGAAATAACGTTTTTCTGCTCTTCCACCTTGTCTTCGAACGCTTCTTCCGTCACTCCTTCAATAATTTGAAGAAGCTTTTCACCCTTTTCGGTATTAGCTTGTAAATACAATTCGTTTTCAGTCTTCCAAGCAGATACTTCTGCCATAGGATTTGCAGGGTCTATTCCAAATGCTGTACAGAAACAGGTTTCCGAAGGCTTATTACAAGCAACAGAAACTATTATTCCATGTTCGCGTTTTGTCGCGTAATAGCTATCTCTCGGCTCGTCAAGAAAAACTCTGTCAAGAATATCAAATGCCTTTACATCACAAGCGCGTACACCAAATACTACAAAGTCTTCTGATGCTTTTCTTGTATCAATAACCTCAATATTTTTGCCCTCAACCTTAAATTCCATCATATCTTCTGTCTGAGGAAAGAAGAAATCCTTGGGACTTTTTACGGTATTAAGAGCATTGCTCCACTTTTTGCCCTCTTCCCATTTTGTGTACTCTGCTTTTTCGTCATTTCTGTCTACAGGGAGATAAAGGGACATATTTTTTGCAATTTCTGCAAAAAGCAGATTAATTTTTTGTAAAGATATTTTACGCATTTTTGTCCTCCCTGTCAAAAACTTCACCAGGCTCAATATCAGTCAAAGTATAATCAACAAGCGGCGCTCTTGAACCTTCTTCAGCTCCCGCCTGATATTCGCCGTAAAACTCGTTTATATCTTTGATAAACTTTCTGTTCAACAAATGAAGTGGAATATTCTGAGGGCACACTCTTGAGCATTCACCGCAGTCTGTACATCTGCCCGCAACATGATACGCTCTTATTATATGGAAAAGTTTTTCTTCAAAGCTGTTTGCGGGAGATTTGTTTTCAACACCTGACTTTGAATTGTCAAACACACATTTTTCACAGGTACAAGCTGGACAAGCATCTCTGCAGGCATTACATCTGATACATTTTGAAAGTTCATTCTGCCAGAACGCAAATCTTTCATCGGCAGTCATTTTTTCTAGTCTTTCAACCGCTTCAAAACGATTTGATTCTAAAACCTCACCTTCCTTACCGATTAATTCGTCATACGCAACATGCTTTTTACTTTTGCAGTTTACACATTTTTCAAGAAGTACATCTTTTTTTGAAATAACTATGGGTGTTTTTTCGTACAAGCTATGCACAGTAATATCCTTACCTTCGCATTCAATAGAAGAAATACCGTCGCCAACAATAACCCTAATCTTATCAACATCAATCATACCATCGCACTGTACACCTACAGCATATACTTTTTCGCGGTGAAATCTGTGCTCGGTTAAAAGCTGATTAAAGCTGTATGTATCACAAGGCTTTAAGAAAACAAGTAATTTGCCTTCAGCCTTAGCCGCCTTTGAAACAAGATACTTTGAAAGGTTTGCGCTGCAAAAATCACTGTAAACAAATTTTTCTTTTAATTCTTCAGCACTGTCAAATACTGCAGGGGTAATATCATAATCAAATTCACCTTTTTCCCACCCCAAACCAGCCGAGACTGTTCCGTTTTCAAGCAGAGATACAGCCTTTTCAATAAGTACATCGCGTTTTATTTCTTGCATCTCAAATCCTCCAATCTCTTGTTTTCTCCCAGGGAGGCAACTTTTTCAACAAAATCATTCATTGTTGCAGCAAACTTCGCACCTTCAGCCGCAGATACCCATTCAACACGGGTACGCTCTTTTTCTATACCGAGATAATCAAGCATAGAGAACAATGTTGCCATACGGCGCCTTGTATAGTAGTTACCCGACGTATAATGGCAGTCGCCCGGATGGCAACCGCATATAATAACGCCGTCAGCGCCCCTTTGGAATGCTCTGAAGATAAACATTGGGTTTACTCTGCATGAGCAAGGCACTCTGATTATTTTTACTTCTGCGGGGTAATTAAGTCTGTTGTTTCCTGCAAGGTCAGCACCCGCATAAGAACACCAGTTACAGCAAAACGCCACGATCAACGGCTTATATTCATTCATTTGCATATTGCGTCTACCTCCGCCATAATTTGTGTATTCATAAATCCATTTAAGTCCATAGCCCCCGAAGGACAAGCAACCGTACAAGCGCCGCATCCCTGACATACAGCAGGATTTACAACAGCCACTCTTCTTACCTTTACTGTTCTGTTGGGGCCGGGGAATTCTCTATTTTCATAGCTGATAGCACCATAAGGACATACTCTTTCACAACTTGAACAACCGTTACACATAAGTTGATCTGAGCTTGCAACGCAAGGGTTGCCGGTCAACTTATCTTTCGCAAGAAGTCCGATAACTTTAGATGCCGCCGCTCCCGCCTGAGATACAGTTTCAGGAATATCCTTAGGACCTTGACATGTTCCCGAAAGGAACACACCTGCCGTAGGACTTTCAACAGGACGAAGCTTAGGGTGAGCTTCCGTAAAGAAGTCATTTGTATCCATACTTGCAGTAAGCATTGTCGCCAGCGGTCTTGCAGTCTTGTCAGGTTCTATTGCCGCCGCGAGAACTACAAGGTCTGCATCTATTTTGATCTGCTTATTTGCGATAAGGTCGGATGCTCTTACCTTAAGCTTATCGCCCTCGGGAGTTATCTTACCAACCATACCCTTTATGTAGTTTACTCCGTATTCCTCAACGGCTCTTCTTTGAAACTCGTCGAAGTTTTTACCGGGTGTTCTTACATCTATGTAAAACACGTAAACTTCCGTGTCCGGATATTTATCTCTTGTCAGCATAGCGTGCTTTGCAGTATACATACAGCAAATCTTTGAGCAATATTCTTTGCCCTTTTCTGCGCAAGCCGCGCAACGCGAACCTACGCACTGTACAAAAACTATCTTGTGAGGATGTTTTCCGTCGGAGGGTCTAAGCAATTTACCGGCGGTAGGACCTGCGGCATTTGTAAGTCTTTCAAATTCAAGAGATGTAATTACATCCTTTGAATGACTGTATGCAAACTCGTCAAATTTATCCATTGAAATCGGCTCATACCCCGTTGCAACAACAATAGCACCATACTTTTCTTCAATTATTTCATCTTTCTGCTTATAATCAATCGCTCCTGCGGCACAGAATTTTGAACATACACCGCACTTACCGTTCTTCAGCATATTACAGTAATCGGGATCAATAGTTGCAACCTTCGGTACTGCCTGTGCAAAAGGAATGTATATCGCCCTTCTGTTGTCCATACCTAAGTTAAATTCATTGGGCACTTTTTTCTGGGGACACTTTTCAATACAAGCTCCGCATCCAGTACATTTTGTTTCGTCAACAAAACGAGCGTGTTTCTTTATCTTGACATTAAAGTTACCGACAAATCCTTTTACCTCTTCTACTTCACTGTATGAGATAATTCTAATATTTTCATTCTGCGCTACATCAACCATTTTGGGTGTCAATATACATGCCGCGCAGTCAAGCGTCGGAAATGTCTTGTCAAGCTGAGCCATTTTCCCGCCGATTGTAGACTTTTTCTCAACTATATCAACGGGAAAACCCGCATCAGCAATATCAAGGGCTGTTTGTATACCTGCAATTCCGCCTCCGATAACCAACGCTCTCTTTGTTACAGGAGATTCACCGGGAATTAAAGGCGCATTAAGGTTAACCTTTGCAACTGCCGCTTTACCCAAGATAATAGCCTTTTTTGTACCTATAGGCATTTCTTTATGTACCCATGAGCACTGCTCACGTATATTTGCAATTTCAACCATATACGGATTAAGTCCCGCTGCTGCCGCAGTCTTACGGAAAGTCGCTTCATGCATACGGGGAGAACATGAGCATACTACAATTCCCGTAAGATTATGTTCTTTTACGGCATCCTTGATAAGATCTTGACCAGCCTGAGAACACATATATTGATAATCGGTGGAAAAGACAACACCGGGTTCATTCTTTAAAGCTTCAGCAACTTTCTTTACGTCAACCGTACCTGCTATATTGCTTCCGCACCAGCATACAAATACGCCAATTCTCTGCATTATTCTCTTCCCCCTTTACTTAGTATACTTTCTGAACGCGCTGACGATTGCCTGCTGCGGCATATCTTCATCAAGAAGATTGGGAATATCATCAGCTTTCATGTGATTATTGTTCTGCTGTCTGATTACAGACAAACGTACAGCCTCAACCAGTTTTGCAGGCTCAACGCCTCTGGGACATCTGTCAATGCAGGCAAAGCATGACAAACATTTGTAAAGCGACTTTGAATTAAGTAAAGGCTCTATTTCTCCACTCTCTACCATGTATACAAACTGATGCGGATGGTATTCCATCTCATCGAAAGACGGACAAGTCGCTGTACACTTTCCGCATTTCATACATTTTTTCGGATTGACACCGCTCATACGGATGATCTCCTCCTTCAAATATTTATTCTCCATCTGCATCCTCCTTTACCCCAAAAGCTTCAGCCAACAGCTCTGTAAAGTATACTACGGGAATATCAGCGCCATTTTTGACAAGATTATATTTACACAAAGGACAAGCAGTTATTATCATTTCAGCCCCAAATGCCCTTGCGTTTCTAATTATATCATTGCTTCTCTTCTCTGCCGCATCGGCGCTTTCGAGAGCTATGTATCCGCCGCAACATTCGTTTCTGTTTGCATATATTACAGGCTGACCGCCTAATGCTGATATAAGGTCTTCCATTATTCTTGGATTTTCGGGGTCGTCCATTTTCATAACCGAACTCGGTCTTAAAAGTAAACATCCATAATATGCCCCAATCTTTTTGCCATTGAGAGTGTTTACAACAGCCTCCCTAACCCTATCAAATCCCACAACCTCACGAAGCAGCTCAAGAAAATGGTACACCTCTGTTTCTCCGTTATACGCTTCTTCATCAGCCATATATCTGTTCACCTTGTCAGCAAACTCCTTGTCTTTTTGCATACAGTAATTCGTCTGCTTAATAACATTATGACACCCCGAGCATACCGTTACTAAATACTGTTCTTTTTCTTTTGCAGCTTTCAATGCTCTTACTGATGAAAGCTTACTCGCTATCTCATTTTTCGCGGTTGAGAAAACCCCTCCGCAACACTGCCATTCTTCTATCTCTTCCAACGCTACACCTAAGACTTCAGCACACCTATAGGAATATTTATCCAATTCCTTCGCCTTATTCTTCAAAGTGCAACCGGGAAAATAACTGACTTTCATTTAATCGAGCCCTCCTAATTTTAAATACCCGACGTATTTATTTTAACAACGGGTAATAAAAAAACAAAAATGTATACAACACAATTCGTATCCATTTTAATTATATCATATATATATTTTTTGGGGAATTATCAAAATGTTTAATCTATATTATCGCTATAGATAACACCTCTATCGATAAGCATAGGTAATAAAGAATAAATTGATAAATAATTGTCTAACAAATATATAATTATCTAACAAATATATTATACCGTTAAAACAAAAAAATCCCGCCGTATCAACTCTTGAGCAAATTTTCTTTCGAAAAAACTCACTCAATACTTGAGATAAACACGGCGGATTATTATAATGTTGTTTTTTATGTATAAGCATTAATATATCAAACACATTCTTTTTGATTCATTAAGCGCTTCAATAAATTTATTGTCAAGATCTGTCAGCCTATACCCGTTGCGATAAATCAAAACATCTTTATATGCTTTTTTATTATCAACACATTTTATCTGAACTAAATTGTATTTATCAAGAATACTTTGCGGCGTTGGAGAAACCCACATAAATGTCTCTGGATTCTTTTCAAGAAGTTCAAATTGACTTGCTCTTTCAAAAATGAAAATTCTGCGTTCTATATTGTCGGGCAGCTCCTCTTTTACCACCTTTGCAATAGGAAGAGACGGGACATAAGGATCTGCATGAGCAATTTCAATATATTCCTTCAAATCATCAAAAGTTATCTCCTTTTTCTTTGCGAGACGGCTGTCAGCGCTCATCATAAGACAGTAAGAAAATTCAGCCAACATTTCATAACTTAATGATTTTTCTTCAAGCATTGCCTTAAACTGCTTATCATAATTCTCGGCATAACGAATAATACCTAATTTGTAATCGTGATTAAGAATATTATTTATAGTTCTTTGAGAATTAGTTTCCTTGTAAAATATTTCGGCTGCATCTTTACTGAGCAATTTTGAAAACTCTGAAAATGCATTGGAGATATAACATGCACGCGGAACTGAAATTGAAAACCTCTGTTTTTTGGGTGAACCTTCCTTGTAAAGACTTTCCACATGCTCAATTTGCTTTAATATACCTTTTGCATAACTGATAAACTCCTCTCCCTCGGGAGTCAGAGTAACACCTTTTGCAGAACGGTCAAAAATCGAGATACCGAGATCGGCTTCCAGCTCTTTTATTGAACGGCTTATATTGGGTAAAGCAACAAATAAACTTTCGGATGCTTTATTCAGCGACCCCGCCTTTGCAACTTCAACAGCATATTTCATATGTAATATGTTCATATGATCACACTCTCCACCTTTTTTGTAAACCTTTGTAATTATAGCACACTTTATTTTAATAATCAATCTTTTTTCGCCCAAAAACTACAAAAACACTTTTGTTGTTTTATAACAAAAAAAGTTCCGTTTTGTCCATATTGTTCGCTGTTTGCATTGACTTATCCACAGCATTACATTAGTATTAAAATAGATCATCCGTATGCTCATAACGGTAATCCGTGGGACTGACTCCCATCTGTTTTTTAAAAACACGGCTAAAATACAGCGCGTCGCGATAGCCCACCGCGGAAGCAATCCTTGATATACTTTGTTCTTCTCCGCTGACCAGCATGCGACAGGCAAGCCGTATCCGCTCTCTTATCACATATCCGGCAGGAGAAACACCGTAACTGCGTTTGAATACACGCCGCAGATAAGCATCGCTGACACCGCTCAAATCAGACAGTTTTTCCAGATTCAATTCCGGATCGGTCAAACGATCGGTCAGATATGATGTAACAGGTTCAAGAAGCTGACGGTCCCGGGCAGAAACATACCCCGCCGTTGAAGAAACCGTTTTGTCTAAAAGAGTGTAAAGACATGACAGAGCACCGTATACGTTTCCCTTTTGCCAAAATCGGTACATTTTCTCCGCATCCGGTCCAATATCCAAACCAACAGGCATCGGTAATCGTGTCATATCCTGCGAAAAAGCTTCGTATATTTCAAAATTGACAACATAAGAATAACCTGGGGTAATCTCTCTGATATAGTAAGAGCTACCTTTTTCCACAAAAAGTATTTGCCCCTCTGATAAAAGCCAAGTCTTGTCCTCGAAACAGTATTCGGTCGCCCCCTTAAGCTTGATAATAAAACCATGAGAACGCCGGCAAAGCATCTGACGTCTGCCTACGATGGATATATCACGAAGAATACTGCTTAAAACCATCCCTTGATAAGGAAATTTTTCTGTTACTTCCATAGCATTGCCTCCGGTATTGGTTATACTGCCTTATTATAACACTATCCGTATCATCAGTCAAGCACATTAAAAATGTCAAAATAAATATATTAATTAAGGAGAACGCAAAAAATGATCAAACAAAAGAAGTACAGCGGGATCACCGTACCCGTACTGACTCCCGTCCTGGCGGACGAAACTGTGGATGAGCAGGGCTACCGACGTCTAATCAAGTATCTTTTAGACAATGGGGTTCACGGCGTGTTTGCCTGTGGAACTCTGGGAGAAACAATGGCGCTCACTCAGACAGAACGCGATCGTGCTATCCGTATCGCAGCAGACGAATGCCGCGGCAAAGCCAAAGTCTTTGCAGGCGTTATGGACACAAGTACAAAGAGAGTTATCGAGAATATCAAGAGAATTGAAGACTGCGGATGTGATGCCGCGGTAATTACCCCGGTATTTTACGACCGACACACTTCCCAAAGCGAAATAATCCGTCTTTTTGAAGACACGGCAAAAGCAACAAATATCGATCTTGTTGCATATAATATTCCCTCTTTTGTAGTAGAAAAGATAGAACCCGCGACTGTCTCAGCCCTCGCTGACATTGAAAAAGTCAAGGCTTACAAGGACAGTGCCGCAAACTTTAACGATACTGTAAAGGTATGCAACGCCCTCGCTGACAGAGAGGATTTCTCTATACTTAACGGCACTCCCGTTCAATATATGCCGTCGGCATTGCTTGGTTGCGACGGCTGTGTTCCCGGTATGGCTTCCATGTATCCCAAGGTATTTGTTGAAGCTTACAACGCATCCCTTACCGGAGATGTGGAAAAAATGCGCAAATTCAATAAGCTTGTATGTCTTGCCGGCTCTGTTTACGCCTCCGCAAAAAATGGTACCGCGGCTGTCAAATACGCCGTTTCAACAATGGGCTTTATTAATGAAAGAATACTCCGCCCGCAGGATGGCTGTTCAGCTGAAGAAAAAGCAAGGATACATAAGCAAATGGAAATATGCGCCGAAACCTTCCGCGCAGAAGGAGTTGAAAGCATATTATGACCGTTGATGTTAAGAAATATAAAGCGTTTTGCCGACAGGCATTGATAAACTGCGGAGTAACCGAAGAGGTTGCCGAAGCAACGGCAGACTGCTGTGTTATGACCGATATGCTGGGTATAAGCACACACGGCAGCGTAAATCTCCCGAAATATATAGAAAAAATGAAAGCAGGCGGCATGCACGGCGACACGAAGCCTTCTGTTATAACCGAGGGTCCCACTTGGGCAAGGCTTAACGGAAACGGCGGTTTCGGTATGTATAACGGCAGATATGCCATGGATGTTGCAATGAAAAAAGCAGACGAAACAGGAATGGCGATCGTTACCGTAAGCGACAGCGGACATTTCGGAGCTTGCTGCTGCTACAGCATATATGCTGCCGAAAAAGGCTATCTTGCCATTGCTATGTCAAACACCGTAAAATTGATGTGTGTTCCCGGAGGAAAAGGTAATATTATTGGTAATGCGCCTATTTCATATGCTCTTCCCGGAAACGGACAGCACCCAATTTTTATGGATATTGCATTAAGCGAGGTTGCAAAGCTTAAGGTAGTTCAATATCAGAAAGAAGGCAAGAAAGTTCCCGATGGCTGGGTTGTTGACGAAAACGGTCTGCCCACCAACGAACCGCAAGGCAATAACTTCTCTCTTCTTCCTATGTCTAATCATAAAGGCTACTGCCTTGCATTCTTTATTGAGACTCTGACAACTGTTCTTTCGGGCGGCAGCTTTGACATAAAGAGCTGGCTGTTTTCACCGCCTGAAACTCAGGCTAACCTCGGACATACGATGCTTGTAATC
Organism: Eubacteriales bacterium; assembly: GCA_045645205.1. Classification (GTDB taxonomy): domain Bacteria; phylum Bacillota; class Clostridia; order Oscillospirales; family CAG-272; genus RGIG1995. Next base: position 8,508 of record JAZRIJ010000025.1, on the reverse strand, counting down.
GACCTTAAGAAGATGATGGATTTCAACGAGTTTGCGAATAGGCTTGAGGAATATACAAATGAGATAGTTTCATCTCCAAAGGCACTCTGCTCCGATAAAATCTTTTATCCCGGCGAACCTAACTGGATCAACTATGACAAGGCAGTAAAACACGGACTGGAGCTGCCTGAAGCGACTTTAAACGCCGCACGCATTTTAGCGGAAAAGGCAGGATTATCATTACAGGAGGTATGTATATGAAAATGCTCATCGGCGGCAAGGAAGTTGATGCTTCCGATCTTTCCGTCATAAATAATATTAACCCCGCCACAGGTGAAATAATTGATACTGTTCCCGTTGCTACTGCGGAAGATTTGGAGACTACAATAAGAAACGCTGTAGAAGGTCAAAAGGAATGGGCAGCAATTCCATTTCACAAAAGGATGGAGATCCTTGAAAAATTTGTTATACTTATTGAGGAAAGCAAAGAAACCATCGCAAAGACTATGGCACGCGAAGGCGGAAAGCCGATTTCTCAAGCAATAGGCGAGATAGGCAGAGTAAAGGATGCATTCCGTCTTTATATGGCAGAAGCACGTACTATGTACGGTAAGACAATACCGATGAATTCCGAGCCTCGAGGCATCGGAGATGTATGCTTTACGGTGTTCGAGCCTTTAGGAGTTATTGCCGCTATCTGTGCTTTTAATTTTCCCGGCGTGCTTTTCTCCCATAAAGCCGCGGCAGCGCTGTGTGCAGGAAACAGTGTTATTCTGAAACCTGCAATGGATACCCCCGGTGCAACGATGCTTATGACAAAGCTTTTGCTGGAGGCAGGTGTCCCTGCAAATACCGCACAATGTATTACCGGTTCGGGTAGTGTTATCGGAGGCGGTTTGGTAGCAGACCCCCGTGTTGCGGGAGTTACACTGACAGGAAGTACCCGTGTGGGTATCAATGTTGCAAAGCAGTGCGCCGAACAACTTAAGCCATACTCCCTTGAACTCGGAGGCAACGACCCATTGGTTATTATGGATGATACCACGGTTGACGAAGCAGTTACTCAGGCATTAAACGGAAGAATTGCCAATGCAGGACAGATATGCTGTTCAAGTAAACGCTTTATAGTTCAAAATACAATCAAGAATGAGTTTGCAAAGAAGCTTGCTGAAAAGCTTTCACAAATGAACATGGGCGATCCGCTTGATCCTAAGACCCAGGTCGGACCCGTTATAAATGAAAAAGCGGCAAAAACTATTATAGAACAGATAGAACGCGCGGTTACCGAGGGCGCACGTATACTATGCGGCGGAGAACGAAACGGCTGTTTCGTTGCACCTACAGTTTTAGTGGATGTTCCGAAAAACAGTAGCGTTGCAACCGATGAGGAAATATTTGGTCCCGTCTTCCCTGTTATAGGCTTTGATACCCTTGACGAGGCTATAGAAATAGCAAACAACTCTCAATACGGTCTTTCCTCGGGTATTCTTACCAAAGATACAAAAACCGGTATGAAATTTGCCCTTGCCGTTGATGCAGGTGCATGTGTAGTCGGAGGTAATGGAAATTACCGCCTAACGCAACAGCCCTTCAACGGACACAAAATGTCTGGTGTAGGCTCCGAAGGTACTATGTACACCCTTCATGAAATGGTCAAAGTGAAAACGATCATACTAAAAAATGTTTTTTAACCTAAGCTTCGGGGAAACATCACTGCCACAGGCAACTTCACTTGCCCCTAAGGGCAAACTTAGTTAAAAAATCCGCCGATAAAAATCGACGGATTTTTCTGGTTGAGAAGCAGAGATTTATCTCGACACTTTCGCATCTTTGCACTATTGCCGGACCCCGGCACTCGCGTTCAAATCTTCTACACTATCAAAAAAATGCGACCGTATGGTTTTACCATACCGTCGCATTTTTGTCTATGGACTACAAAAAAGATATTTTCAGCAGTTTTGCGTATGACTTCGAACTCTCACATTATTAAAAATTATTACCCTCTTCAGAATACTTTTTTCTTCTTGAAAACAAGCGCAAACAGACTGACCACATTCCACAGCAAGCTGATGGAAGAAAGAATGGTTGCCACGGTTGCAAGAGTCTTTACCGTATTAATATCCTCTTGGCTGATGCCACCTTCGGAAACATCTGCCATTGCCTGAACGGAATCATCCTTCGGAACAGATCCTGCGTTGATGGTGCTTCCGTCACTCATTGTAAAGATGAAGTTGCCATTCTCGTCGATCTTGATGTCAGCAACACCAAGTCCGTCTTTTCCGTTAGTGCCATCCTTACCGTTCGCTCCATCTTTTCCGTTGGTGCCGTCTTTGCCATCCTTGCCGTCAACACCGTTTTTACCGTTTGTGCCATCTTTTCCATCCTTGCCCAGGATCGCTCCGAGATTGAATACGGTATCATCGGTTAAGGTGATGATGAGATTACCGTTTTGGTCAAGAGCCGCAGACTTAACGCCCACGCCGTCCTGTCCGTTAGCGCCGTCTGTGCCGTCAACACCGTCAGCACCGTTTGCGCCAACGATCTTGCCGAGATTTTGGATCGAGTCATCGGTCAGGGTGATGATAAGGTTTCCATCCTGATCCAGAGCTGCAGATTTAATGCCAATGCCCGCATCGCCTTTATCGCCCTTTTCGCCCTGATCACCTTTATCACCCTTCGCTCCGGTAGCAACTACACCAGTGGATGTCCAGGTGGTACCGTTGTCGAGAGATACTTCCCATTCGTTGGTTTCGGTATTGATGCGAAGCTGCGGAGTGATACCGTCAATACCGTCCTTGCCGTCAGCTCCTGTAGCTTTTACGCCGGTATCGGTTTCACCGATCCACCAGTTGCCGTTTTCGTCGATATAGGGAGTTAAACCGTTTTCTCCGTCTTTGCCGTTAATAACACCGAGATTGATGATTGTTCCGTCCGTAAGATGTGCAAGCAGCTCACCGGCGTTGTTATAGGTGAAGTTCTCTACGCCTACGCCGTCCTCACCGTCTCTACCGATAAGGGATTCCAGCCACTCTTCCACAGTACCCTCAAAGCCGTTCTGCAAGGCGAGCTCATAAGCGGACAGGCCGTAGGACTGTCTGTAATAGGTAGCGCGATTGGAATAGATACTTTCCTGGCTGTCCTTCGTATAGGTCACCGCAAAGGTGAACTCATACTGACGGGAATCGGTGGGAACTGCATACGTATATGTATTTTCGGTCGTGTCGGCAATTTTGGTATATTCGCCGTTATCATAAGCATAAACGGTGTACCCCGTTGCACCGTTAACCGCACCCCAGGTCAGCACTGCTTCTTCCGCAGCACCGCTGCCGTCCGTCACCTTCAAATCAATGATCTGCCCAATGGATTTGGCATTCATAACACGGTAGCCGTAGGCGTAAATGTTGGCGTTACTGCCGAGATTCAATTTCCAACTGCCGAACTGCCAGTCGAATACATAGCTTTCCAAGGCGGAAGCGGGAAGTCCCGATTCACCCAGATTGCCTACCGTACCGGAAACGGTGGTGCTATCCACGGTGGTGGTAAAGGAGCCTTGTGTCGTGCTTCCTTCGGTGGAATACTCAATGCCGGCAAACACACCCGATCCGAAGGCACTAAAGCCTGCCGATACGGAAGACTCAAAATAGAAGCCCTGGGTGGTAGACTGCTCAAGCGTCTCGCTGCTGGAGGTGGAATAAGCACTTGTAATGCTTCCCGGAGCGGTGGTTGCGGAATAAGTGCTGGCAGAAAGATTGGTCGCACCCTCCGGCCATTGCGTGAAGTAATCGGTGGGATCACCTGCGTTGTCAATCAATTCATCCATACTGATGGGATTTAGACGATGCTCCTGAATGGAGTTTTTATAGTATTCGCTGTTTACAAATGCATTATATTCTTCGATGGTCACAAGCGCATAGACCGGCTCGGCAGGAACGGATATGATCATGTAGTTTCCGTTCTCATCTGCCGCATCGCTCCACGTACCGTCGGACTTTTGAAGCAGGTACTTGTACAGGATCACGGGCGTTCTCTGCATGACCACCACATTATCCTTGGTTGCCGTAAAGGTGGTGCTGTAGGTGGTCTCAAACTGACTGGTGAAGGATTCATCCCAGCTACCCGTATAGCCGGAGCTGATGGAACTCTTAACAAAGGGTGTTTCCGCCTCAACACTTGCGCCAATGGAGAAGGAGCTGGAATTGGAGGTAGTCTGTCCTACGATAAAGGAAGTCTCGAAGGTATAGCTGGTTTTGCTTTCATTGAGATAGCCGAAGGCACTGTAATAGGGCGACGCCTGTAAAACGGTGATGACCGTGGGATCACTGTAGGCATAGTCCTTATCGGCATACTTTGCCAGAACACCGTCGTTATCCACGTCCACAGCAACGAACAGCAGATTTTTTCCGTCGCCATGGTCAAACTGTTCATTGTGAAATTCCTGCATTTCATTGACACCATATCCGAGTACCAGGCCGCTGGAAGCATATTGGCGTACATTGCCATAAGCATAACCTGTATCTTCATAATATCTGCCGCCGGAAATGCCTGCAAAAACGCTGTAGTCATCGGCATTGTCCGTCATTCCGATCAGATTATCCGAATCACCGTCCTTAATATACACGGTGTAGGCGATCTGCTCTCTGCCGAGAAGATTGTCGTTGTAAACACCGGGAGCGGTGTTGGTAATAAAGCCGATCTGCGCCTTCCAGTTTTCAAGCCCCTTCACACCACTTTCAAAATAGGAATCCTGATACTGTGAAGGCCACTCATTTTTCTGTGTGGAATATTTCAGAAAGCTGCCGTTAACAAACAGATCTTCCGGGGCATTGGCACCGTTGGTTCGGACAAAATCCATACCAAGCTGAGGGAAGTAAAATGCGACTTCCTTAGAGAGTCCAAAAGTGAGCTGAAGGATAAGCAAACCTTTTTCCAGATAATCGTTAAAGGTTCCAGTCATACTTTCCGTCCATTTGTTGACGGTAGTGGTGACAGAGCTGAAACGGTCGATCTTGGAATCGGTAACGTTATAGGAATACAGCTTCACGCCGTCAATCTGACCGGTGGTGCCGGAAAGCGTAGTGATCACAGAATCGCCTTTGAGCTCGTAATTGTAACCGCCGATAACGATCTCGTCTGCTGCGTCACCGTCCATATTGCCTGCCGCGATGGAAGGGGATGCAGGGAAACCGACGTAATAGGTGCCGTCCTTGCTGCCGATCTCAAAAACGCCGTCCGATCCGCCGTCGTACACGGTAAGATTATGGGAGGTCTGGCTTACGATATGCTTTCCCTCGCCCTTACCAAGGGCAACGGCAATATAGGGGGCAATATCGTCAACGTAGTCGTTTATTTCGTACATTGCCTCGATGCCGGGGTAGCTGACCACTGCAAGGTCGTCGATGCCGTCACCGTCAAAATCACCGGTAGCAAGATCCGCACCCAACTTGTTGCACGCCAGTTCGTCTCCGCTCCAGTCCTGATTGATATAGTAGTCGTGAAGCAGACCGTTGCCGGAGTCTTGCTTATAGATGTAATTCTTGGAGGTGGAAAAATAGAACTCTATGAGGTTTGCTTCGTTCTCCTTACCGCTTCCGAATACGACGACAGTGTCCTTGCCGTCGCCGTCGTAGTCACCGGCGGTAATGCTCATAAAGTTATAGGCATTAAACTGCATTATGAAAAGCCCATCCTGCATACCGATCCAAGGTGCATTCGCCACCCAACGGGTGTTTTCAGCGGCTTTTCCGTTCACCGCATCATAAACGCCCATACGGATGGTAGAATTTTTCGAATCGTAGCCCACATAGGCAACGTGAGTATCTCTGCCGATGCCGTCGGGGTCAAAGGCAACCGCCTGCATATAGCTGTATTTTTCCACCGGGTTATCGGTGTGACGAATAACGGTTCCGGCATTGCTGTAGTCGTTCACCACGGTCGCTCCAACCTGAAAGCCTTCCGTGATATAGGCATCGTTGGTGGTACTACCTGTGTCTCGGTCGCCGCCGGTAAAGATCTTTAGAAGCTCGTTCTGCGGTGATATATTGAAGGCCCCGTTCTTGCCGTAGGGATCGCCCGCCGTGTTGAACTGATCGGGTGCGTCACCCTTTTGGGATGTATCGAAGAAGTCTCCGAGCGTGTTTTCAATGTTTGGGTCGCCTTCTGCCGCAAAGGCAGAGAACGGCAACAGTCCGACTACCATAATGAGGCTAAGCACTGTTGCAATGATTCTTTTAGTTAATTCTTTGATTTTCATTCTATTGTACCTCCGTCATTGGGATTTTGTCCTTCAATATTTAATGGATTACATCGTCGCTTTTGGCATCTGCAAATGCCGATATATTCTTCCTGTTTATCAAACATGGTACAGTCGTTGCACCAGTTTTCTCCGGTCGCTTTTGGCTTGGGATGATAGTGCTCACAAATATCCTGATAGGCTACGGCAAAGGGATACCCCTCTGCCGTGTATTTCGGCGATACTATAAAATCCGGATAGACGGGTGTCGGCTCCCACCGAGCCCGTTCACCGTCACAGGAGTAACCGTAGCGTATCTCAAAGCTTTTGTCTGCAACGGTCACGATCTTATACAAATCGCCTTCACGGACTATATTTTCATTCATTCGCTTGCCTCCCTTACATAGAAAAAATCCCGTATAATGATTTCTTGGTATCATTATACAGGATTTTCTAATTCAAAAGGGTAACTTTTCGGGGCCCAAAAGTATACTGTTTTTCACACAAATGCGCCCAATTCTTCTCGTTTATCCACGCCCGCTTTGTTCATCGCCTCGTAAACAGCCTTCTTTGCGGCTGCTTCACTGATATGCAAACGTTCACCGATTTCAGCATTAGAATAGCCAAAAGCGGCAAGGCGGGCGATCTCACGCTGGCGAATGGTCAACGCTCCCAATACGCTCTTGGAGAGCAGCGAATTATGCAGTTTCGTCCATCCATCAAGTAAGCCCTTGTGGAGAACCTTATATCGTTTGCAAGCGGAGGGATCGGCAAGCTCCAAACGGTCGTCCAGCAAATAATCGAACTGCCTGCGATGCTCTGCAAGGATTCCCAAAAGGCCATCCGGCAAAGCAAGGGCAATGGCTTTATCAATATGCTTGATAGCACTTGCCTCGTCGCCGATCTGATGATAGGCAATCGCAACAAGCAAGCGAAGGTAAATTTCGGGAATGACTAACTTTTCCGTAACCACACGGGAGATCAGCGGCTCGGTGATATAGGGGATGCTTTTCATCAGTCCCATTCCCGTAACGTCGGGCAGCTTGAATTCCCCCTTTGCCATTTCCTGTGCGAATACAAGCAGATATTTGATATAGAAGACCTTCGCCGCGGCGTGGGAATCGGGATGTAAATACTCAAATTGACCGCGCTTAAACCATTCAGGATAGCTGGACAAATCCCGCACGGCACTGTCAACACACGCAAGGGAAAGGGACATAATATCTCTGTCCGTTTCGGTCTTTGCAGGTGCTTCTACAATATGTACCTTTGCGTTCCGATAAAGGTGGATATCACCTTTCCACATCGCCGCTAAAGCCAAAAGCATACCGCCCGCATTGACGGCATAAAAACCGGAATGAGCCGAAAGTAAATACTGCGCCTTTTCATACACCTTGTCGATCTCACCTCGGCTGTATGCGATTTCGGCAGCAAAAAGCGCCTGCGCTTCGGGGTGGTCGGCAAGGGAGGCTATTACCGCATCGGCAGATCCGGGAATGGTATATAGATCGGTCATATCGAGAAACGGAGCCTTACGGATAAGCGGCTGATCTAGGGCAGGATTTTCCTTTGCAGCTTTGCCGGCCTTACTTCTCCCGTCGATTGGGCGTTGGGCATCATCAGGAATCATCCAAGCTGAGCCCCAATGCTCTGCTTCGGGGATTCTTCCTCTCTTACAAAGATCCTGCACATTTCGTACAGAGGTGTTCCATTTTTCAGCTGCCTGCTGCGCCGTCATCATCCTCATATTATCGTCCTACTTCCCGCATTTCTATTATGCGAACATCCGCATAATACATTTCCTTTATTATACTGCGTTTCGCCGCATGTTGCAAGAGGGTGATTGTAACTTTTTTCGAAAAAACATCTGCAAGGATTTATCCCTGCTGTAACTGTTATCTTTTGACGGTTCAATTCGGAGGCAGACTTCCGCAGTGCGGTGGACAAGTACATCATTTTCTACAATACCAAACGTCCACACAAGAAACTGCAATACAAGACTCCCGAACAGAAGGAAGCGGAATATGCCTTGACATTAGCGGATTTATAAGACACGTACAGATAGACTGAGGGGTTCGAAAAGGTTTGTTTTTCAATCTTCTAATTGCCGAATTTGAGTTTTTCTGTTTTTAGTCCAGCTGACAAAAAGAAACGCCACCTCGAAAAGCCGCATAAATCCTGGGTTTTATAATAAAAACACCATTGAGTCTGAACTTGGGGGTTCAGATTTCAATGGTGTCTTTACTTGGTGGGGGAGGACGGATTCGAACCATCGAAGCGATACGCAGCAGATTTACAGT
>JAZRIJ010000024.1:0-29309 GCA_045645205.1 Eubacteriales bacterium | reverse complement strand
GTTCAAATATTCAAGAAACTCATATACTTCTGAAACAGTAAGGTCTCCGATGGGGTTGAAATCGCATGCGCCATCTCCCCATTTTGTGAAATAACCCATATATCTTTCGCATTTATTACCCGTTCCAGCTACAAGCCTGTTTTCGTTTGCTCCAATAGTATACAAAGTAAGCATACGAAGTCTGGGGGCAATGTTGGTTTCAGCGCTTTTGTTCAAAGTTTTATCCTCGGCTATTGTTGTAACGGCAGTTTTTTTTAGCTCTGTCAGGTCAACAGTTCTTGTTTCGATGTTAAACTGCTTTGCAACGGCAAGACCATCAATCATATCCTGTCCGAAATTAACCTTTGAAGAGCAGGGCATAATAATACCTACAGTATTTTCGCATGCAAGCTTACAAAGAATACCTACCAATGCGCTGTCTTTGCCGCCGCTGTTTCCAAAAACTATGCCGTCTGAGTGAGCTTCAGCAAGTCTTTCTTTTATAAAATCAATACGGTTTTTGAGTTCAATTTCGTAGTTTCTCATTTGTATTGTTCCTCGCAAAAAAATAAAGTAGATTTATTTTACACCCTACTAAAAATAATGTCAACACTATTTTGAAACATAAGTGTTGACATTGTTAAAAGCTTAGAATAAAGCTGTTGAAGTCATTAAATATATATCGTTTCACATTTCAGATAATCCAAATGCTTCTGATTATGTGATACAACAATACAGGGTTTGGTTTTGGAATAATCTATTACCATATCCATAATTGATTTTGTTCGTTCAGCATCAATGCCGTTAAAGCTTTCGTCAAGCAGTAAGATGTCTCCCTCGAAGGCTAATGCGCGGGCAATGGAGACCCGCATTTTCATTCCGCCGGAAAGCTCTTCCGGAAAGGTATCAAATTCATTCTCAAGTCCGACTTTTTTTAGCCATTTCTTTGCTGTTTCTTTTGCCTTGTTATCATTATCTAAGGCAAGAGCAACGTTTTCAAGGACTGTACAGCTCGGCAACAGGCGCGGTTCTTGAAAAACATATGCTGTTTTCTTAATGTTTTCGTATTCAATCTTGCCCGAATATTTTTTATCAAGACCTGCGATTATGCGGAGTAAAGTTGTTTTTCCGCATCCCGATTCGCCCGATATTGCAATTATTCCACAGTCAGGTATATTCAGAGAAAAGCTGTCGAACAAAAGTTTTTTACCGAATTTTTTTGAAAGGTCAATTATTTTCATAATAGTTTTGCCCCCTTTTTTTTTTCGGTGAGCTTTTTAACTGTAAGCATAAGCATTTTTTCAAGTATCATACTGATTATGATAACAGTCAATGTCCAAGCGAATACATCTACTGTTTCAAGATATGTTTTGGCTTCGTAAAGCTGTTTCCCTATAGAGTTTTTGGGGAAGGCAAGAACCTCTGCCGCTACTCCTGCTTTCCATGCAAGACCGAGAGAGGTCTTGAAACCTGCTGTAAAGTAGGGAAGTAATGACGGTATATACAGTTTGGTAAGTTTATTGACAAAAGAAAAGTTATACACCCTTGTCATTTCAATAAGCTCTATAGGTGTATTTTTCAAACCCTCGGATACATTGCCGTGAAGTATGGGCATAACCATAAGAAAGGATATAAAAGAAGGAATGGTTTCTTTGTTTAACCACACTAAAGCCAATATAATGAACGAGGCAACGGGAGTTGCTTTTATAACCGTAAGAAGAGGAGAAATCAGCTCATCAAGTATTCTTATTTTTGCGGTAATTATACCCAAAACTACACCTACGGCTACGGCTGTAAAAAAGCCTGTCAATATGCGAAAAACAGAGCTTAATATGATAATATAAAAATCTTTTTCGCTTGCAAGTTCAATTAATCTTTCAGCAACTTCGACGGGTGAGGATACAAGCACCGCCATGTCCACCTTTACTGCAGCTATATGCCATATTATAATCCAAAAAGCAAGGACTGTAACGGTCCTTGCAATTTTTGTTATTTTCTTAATAATAAAATTTATCATCCGGAAGTTTTCCGCCTACAGACTGCTGATTTGCTTCAAAAAGCACATTGAGCATTTGGCCTACCGAGCTTTTCATTTCATCTCCTGTAACAAGGCAAATATTGCAATTGGGGATAGCTACCTTTGCAATTGCAGCCTTTGGAACAATACCTGCTTTTTCAATAAGGGACGCTGCTTGGTCAATATTGTCATTTACAAAATCAACAGATGCTTTATATTCTTCAAGAAATTTTTTAAGAGCTGTGGGATGCTTTTCTGCAAACTCTTTTCTTACAATAATACAGCCTTGAACAAGACGGTAATCGGATACCTTGCTCCATTCTTCAGTAATGTCAAGAGCAATTCTTACATTACTGCCCATTGTTGCCGAGGTAACCTGTGGCTCGGGGAGCATACCGATAGCAACTTCGTTTAATTTAAGCTTTGTTGCAAGCTCTGCGTGTTCTGCAAAAAACTCTATGGTAACGTCCCTGTCAGGATCAATGTTGTTTTTTTCAAGAATGTAGCGGAGTACATATTCGGGGTTGGAGCCTTGACCTGTAGCGTAAATTGTTTTACCCTTAAGGTCGGAAATACTGTTGATGGTGTTGCCGTTTTCGAGCATGTAAAGAACGCCGAGGGTGTTTATTCCTGCAACCTGAAGCTTACCTTCGGTCTTGTTGTATAAAACAGAAGCAAGGTTTACCGGAACTGCCGCGATATCGTAGTTGCCTTTGATAATTTCGGGGCTCACCTGATCGGGAGCAGAGGATACGGTGAACTCGTAGTCATAGGCTGTATTGCCGTTTTTGTCATCTTCAACAAGCTTTGCCATACCCATACCTGTAGGACCTGCAAGGGTTATTACACGGATTTTTTCGGGTTTTTCCTCAGAGGGTTGGTTATTATTTGTGGTTTCTTGTGGCTTAGTTTCTTTGCTTTCTGTATTTGGTTTATCAGCCGAGCATGAAGCAAGCGCAAAGAGTGAGAGCGCCATTACAAGCGCCATAATAAATGCTAAAATTTTTGAGTTTTTCATAGTGTCTCTCCGTATATTTTTTTAAATTCTTCGGGTGAAGTAATTTTTATAACATTGTTTTCTCTGGTTATAAAGCAGTTTTCCTCTAAAGTATCGAGGGCGCGATAAAGCGAAGCTCTGCCTATATCCAAGTTTTGTGCTAACTTTGACATATTCATTTCAAGCTTTACGGTGTTGTTTTCAATTGGAAGCGATAAAATATACCCAGCAACCTTTTTTTCGGTGTTTCCTGATGTGAAAAAGGAAATCTTTTTATTTAAAAACCTTATTTTGTCCGAAAGAAAGCAAATATAGTTTTTAGTAAAATCAATATCATTTTTCAGCATTTCTTCAACACATTCCTGTGTGATCAATGCGTATATGCAATTATGTTTTGCCAAAATTGATGTTGTTTCGCACTTTTCTCCAAAGAGGGATGCCATACCGAAGATTCCGCCTTTGTTCAGAATGTTGAGAATAACCGGCTGTGATTTTGAAATTCCGTAAACACAAGCGCTTCCTTTTAATATGATAAAAAGTGAATTTTTTTCGGTGTTAAACTTGTCTCCCTTTTTGCACTCAAGAACTGAGCAGTGCGCTATCGCATAGTCTATAGTTTGGTATGATGCTTTTTTAAATAAAGGTAATGAGGCAAAAATTTCCGAAATTTCAAAATTTTCCATAGCACTCACCCTTTTTGTATATGTTTGTGCTAAAAATTGTATCAAATGATACAATTTTTTGCTCTTGTTGGTATTATAATACGTAAAATGACATTTGTCAATAGCTTTTGCTTATGTATTTTTCTGCGGATAAACAAAAAATTACGCTTGTTAAGCAACATATAAAAAAATTTAAAATTAATTTTGTATAAACTGTTGTAAAATCATAAAATGTGTTTTATAATATTAAATTGTTGAAAAAGTTAGAGAAATATTAAGGCAGGGATATGAATGAGAAGAGAAGACCTTCGTAATATTGCGATTATTGCCCATGTTGACCACGGTAAGACAACATTGGTTGACGAAATGCTTAAGCAGGGTGGCGTATACCGCGAGAATCAAGCAACAGAAGAAAGAGTAATGGACAGTAACGCCATTGAAAAAGAGCGCGGTATTACCATTCTTGCAAAAAATACGGCTATACACTATAAAGACGTAAAGATCAATGTTATAGATACTCCCGGACACGCGGACTTTGGGGGTGAGGTTGAACGTATACTAAAAATGGTTAACGGCGTTCTGCTTCTTGTTGATGCGGCAGAGGGGCCTATGCCTCAGACGAGATTTGTTTTGCAAAAGGCGCTTGAATTAAATCACAGAGTTATCGTTGTTGTAAACAAGATAGACAAGCCCGATGCAAGACTTGAAGAAGTTGTAGACGAGGTTCTTGAGCTTTTGATTGACCTTAATGCAACGGACGAACAGCTTGACAGTCCAATGATATTCTGTTCTGGTAAGGCAGGAACTGCATCGCTTTCGCCGTTTGAACAGGGAACAGATCTCGTTCCTTTGTTTGAAACGATACTTGAATATATGCCTGCGCCCGAGGGCGAACCGGAAGCGGAGCTGCAGGTTCTTGTGTCCTCTATTGACTACAATGAATACGTAGGAAGAATCGGTATAGGCAGGGTTGAAAGAGGTACGATCAAGCAAAATCAGGAAGTTATGATTTGTAACTATCACACAGAAGCGTCTCCCAAGAGAACTAAGATAGTATCTATGTATCAGTTTGACGGTTTGGGCAGAATGCCTGTTACCGAGGCCAAATGCGGTGATATTATTTGTTTCTCCGGAGCTGAGAATATTACGATTGGTGATACTATTACATCGATAGAAAAGCCTGAGCCTTTGCCTTTTGTAAAAATAAGCGAGCCGACACTTGAAATGACTTTTTCGGTCAATGACAGTCCTATGGCGGGGCGTGAGGGTAAGTTTGTTACATCCCGCCAGCTCAGAGACAGGCTATATAAGGAATTGCTCCGCGACGTCTCCCTCCATGTTGAAGACGGTGAAACGACAGACAGCTTTAAGGTTAGCGGAAGAGGTGAAATGCATCTTTCCATACTTATAGAAAATATGCGCCGTGAGGGTTACGAGCTTTGCGCGAGTACTCCCAGAGTTTTGATGAAGGAGATCAACGGTGTCCTTTGCGAACCTATGGAAAGGGTTTCAATAGATGTGCCTGAATCTTGTATGGGTTCGGTTATGGAAAAGTTGGGCGCAAGAAAAGGTGAGCTTGTTGAAATGCAGCCTTCCGGAAACAGAATGAAGATAGAATATGTTATCCCTGCGCGTTGTCTCTTTGGTTACAGAAGTGAATTTTTAACAGATACAAGAGGAGAGGGAATAATAAACAGCTTGTTTGACGGATACCAACCTTATAAGGGTGATATAACTTTACGTTATACAGGTTCTCTTGTCGCGCATGAGGCAGGCGAAGCTACATCATACGGTTTGTTTAATGCTCAGGACAGAGGGGTTATGTTTATTGGCCCTGCAACAGAAGTTTATGAGGGCATGATCGTAGGTGAAAATCCCAAGATGGGTGATATTACCGTTAATGTATGCAAGAAAAAACACTTGACCGCTATTCGTTCAACGGGCGCTGACGAAGCTTTGAGACTTGTTACACCTAAAATAATGAGTCTTGAAGAAGCAATTGAGTTTATCAGTGATGATGAGCTTATTGAGGTAACACCCAAGAGTATCAGACTTCGTAAGCGTATTCTTAATACAGAACTCCGCCTTAAAGCAGAAGCACAAAAGAGACGCGGATAAAATGCCGAAAAATTTTACAAGACTCACCCCAAAAAAGTGAGTCTTGTGTTTTAGGGTTACACAGAATAAATACAGGGATAGTACTATTTTGTGTGTATTATTTTTTGCGGAAAAAGTAAATGTTGAAATCTGTATGAATGTAGCGAAATGTGCATAATTACAAATAAATAAAAAAATTAGTTAAAATTTACTTTTTTGTGTGAAAATTCGTGTAATAATCGTCGATTTGATGAAGGTTTTGTATTGACAATCAGGTGAATGTTTGATACAATATACAATGTATGGATTGCAAAAAAGCAAATTATATAAAATCTTTAGAAAAGGAGGGCTACCATGGCCCATTTGAGTGAAGCATCAGTTGCTAAGATCAACGAAATCTGTGACAGATACGTTGAAGAAAAAACACCTTTGATGATGATTTTGTCTGCAATTCAGGAAGAATACGGATATATTCCTCTTGAAGTACAGGAAATCGTATCTGAAAGAACCGGAATTTCGGTTGCCGAAATTTACGGTGTTGTTACCTTCTATTCCTTCTTTTCGCTTCAGCCGAAAGGAAAGTACGTTGTCGGCGTTTGTCTCGGTACAGCTTGCTACGTTAAAGGCGCGCAGCAGATCATTGACAAATTCTCCGAACTTTTGGGAATAGCTCCCGGCGGAACTACCGAAGACGGTATGTTTACACTTGACGCGCTCCGTTGTATCGGCGCTTGCGGTATCGCTCCCGCTGTTACTATCAACGGTAAGGTATATCCTAAGCTCAAGGTGTCCGATGTTCCCGGCATTGTTGAAGAATATCGCAAGATGGAGGCATAAGGCTTATGGAAAAGATTAAAAATTTTGAAGAACTTTCCGCTAAATGTGCCGTTTGCGCAGAAGCTTACGGTAAGAAGATTGAAGGCGGAAGCGGTAAGAGGGCTGTAGTTCTTTGCGGCGGTACAGGTTGTATCTCTTCAAACTCTCTTGAAATAAAAGCTAAATTTGAAAAACTCGTAGAAGAAAAGGGACTTTCCGACAAGGTTACCGTTAACCAGGTTGGTTGTTTCGGTTTCTGCTCTCAGGGACCTTTCGTTAAGATTTACCCCGAAGATACTCTTTACAGACTTGTTACAATTGACGATGTTGAAGAAATCGTTGAAAAAGACCTTATTGGCGGCGAAATTATTGACAGATTGCTTTATGTTGACCCCAAGACAAAGGAAAAAATCGCAAAGCAGGAAGATATCGAATTCTACAAGAAGCAAGTTCGTATTTCTTTGCACGGTTGTGGCGCTATT
This sequence comes from Eubacteriales bacterium, assembly GCA_045645205.1. Lineage (GTDB taxonomy): Bacteria > Bacillota > Clostridia > Oscillospirales > CAG-272 > RGIG1995. The sequence continues at coordinate 22,259 of JAZRIJ010000024.1, read as the reverse complement.
GATCCAGAAAATATTGAGGAAGCTCTCGGCTCCGGTGCATTTATCGGCCTCGCAAACGCTCTTAAGATGGATAGAAAGGCTGTTATTGATTCCGTTCTCGCTTCCGGTCTTCGCGGACGTGGCGGCGGCGGCTTCCCTACCGGCATGAAGTGGAATTTCGCATACGCTCAGCCCGACGGCGAAAAGTACGTTGTATGTAACGGCGACGAGGGTGACCCCGGTGCATTCATGGACAGATCTATTCTTGAAGGTAATCCCCTTGCAGTTATCGAGGGTATGGCTATCGCAGGTTATGCTATCGGCGCGCAGAACGGTTACTTCTATGTTCGTGCAGAGTATCCTATCGCTGTAAACAGACTCAGAATTGCTATTAAGCAGGCCGAAGAAATGGGACTTCTCGGCGACAACATTCTCGGAACAGACTTCAGCTTCCGCGTACATATCAGACTTGGTGCGGGTGCGTTCGTTTGTGGTGAAGAGACTGCTCTTCTTAACTCTATTGAAGGTCAGAGAGGTATGCCCAGACCGCGTCCTCCTTTCCCTGCAGTTAAGGGTCTTTGGGGTTGTCCTACAATCGTTAACAACGTTGAAACACTCGCTTGTGTACCTTACATACTTCGTGAAGGTGCTGAAAAGTTCGGTCAGTACGGAACAGAAAAGTCCAAGGGTACTAAGGTGTTCGCTCTCGGCGGTAAGATCAATAACGTTGGTCTCGTTGAAATTCCTATGGGTACAACACTTCGTGAACTTATTTATGATATCGGTGGCGGTATTCCAGACGGCAAGAAGTTTAAGGCTATCCAGACAGGTGGTCCTTCGGGCGGTTGCTTGACAGAAAAAGACCTTGATTCTGCTATTGACTTTGATACTCTCGTTGCTAAGGGCTCTATGATGGGTTCGGGCGGCGCTATTGTTATGGACGAAGATAACTGTATGGTTGACGTTGCTAAGTTCTATATGGAATTTATCTGCGACGAGTCTTGCGGTAAGTGCTCACCCTGCCGTATCGGTACAAAGCGTTTGCTTGAACTCCTTAACAAGATTACAGACGGCAAAGCAACAATGAAGGATCTTGAAGAACTTGAAGAACTCAGTGAAACCATCAAGACAGGTTCCCTGTGCGCTCTTGGTCAGACTGCGGCTAACCCCGTTCTCTCGACTCTTCGTTCTTTCAGAGATGAATACGTTGCTCACGTTGTTGATAAGAAGTGTCCCGCAAAAGTATGTAAAAATCTTATGGAATACGTTATCGATCAGGATAAATGTATCGGTTGCGGACTTTGTGAAAGACAGTGTCCTGTTAACGCTATTCAGAAGTCTGATTACGTTGCGCCCGGACACAAGTTGCCTTCAAGAACTATCGATACCGTTAAGTGTATCAAGTGCGGTATGTGCGTAGCTTCTTGTAAGTTCAAGGCTATTGAAAAGAAATAATAAGGGGGAAATGAAAGATGGCATTGATTAATATTTATATTGAAGGCGTTTCCTACCAGGTTGAGGCAGGAACGACCGTACTCGAAGCTGCAAAGGCTTGCGGCTACGATATCCCCACTCTCTGTGCTTACAACCACGGTGAATGCTCCAAGGGTTCTTGCCGTGTATGTCTTGTAGAAGTTCAGGAAGGAAGAAGAAACGAACAGGGCGAAGTTATGTACGGACCCCAGAGACTCGTTGCTTCTTGCGTATATCCTATTACACCTGATATGAAGGTTATCATTTCTTCTCCCAAGGCCGTAAATGCAAGAAGAGCATCTGTTGAACTTTTGCTCTCTAACCACTCAATGAAGTGCCAGCAGTGCGATAAAAACGAATACTGCGAGCTTCTCTATGCAGCTAAAGTTACAGGCGCAAGAGAGGATATGTTCAAAGGTTCCCAGACACCTGTTACAATTGACCAACTTACTCCTTCTATCGTAAGAGATACATCTAAATGTGTTCTCTGCGGACGTTGTGTTGAGAGATGTAAGAATGCTCACGGTAAGGGTGTTCTCGGTTTTGAAAAGAGAGGCTTTAACACTATTGTTGCTCCCGCTGAAAACCGTTCCTTTGCAAATTCTCCCTGTATCCTCTGCGGTCAGTGTGTAAGCGTATGTCCTACAGGTGCATTGATGGAAAAGAGCGAAATTGCTTTGGTTGACAAGGCTATGGCAGAAGGAAAATATGTTGTTGTTCAGACTGCTCCCGCAGTAAGAGCTGCTCTTGGTGAAGAGTTTGGAATGAAGGTTGGTACAGCTTGCACAGGCAAGATGGTTGCGGCACTCAAGAGGCTTGGATTCAAGAAGGTGTTCGATACAAACTATGCTGCTGACCTTACAATTATGGAAGAGGCTACAGAGCTTCTCGGCAGAATCAAGAATGGCGGTCAGCTTCCTATGATTACTTCTTGTTCTCCCGGTTGGATAAACTATGCTGAGATTAACTATGGCGATCTTCTCGGACACCTTTCTTCTTGTAAGTCTCCTCACGAGATGTTTGGTGCAATTCTTAAGAGCTATTATGCAGAAGCAAACGGCATTGATCCTAAGGATATGTTTGTTGTTTCCATTATGCCTTGTACCGCTAAGAAGGGTGAAAAGGAAAGAGACCAGCTCGTTACAAACGGTCTTAAGGACGTAGATGCTGTTCTTACAACAAGAGAACTTGCAAAGCTTATCAAGCGTTCAGGCATTAACTTTAACAAGCTTCCCGATGAAGAGTTTGATAACGATGTTGTAGGCGATTACACAGGTGCAGGCGTTATCTTCGGTGTTACCGGTGGTGTTATGGAAGCGGCTCTCAGAACTGCTTACTATGTACTTACAGGCAAAGAACACGAGGCTGTTAAGTTTGAGGCGGTTCGTGGATTTGATGGTATCAAGGAAGCATCTCTTGAGCTCAACGGAACAACTATCTGGGTTGCTGTTGCTCACGGTATGAAGAATGCAAAAGTTCTTCTCGATGATATCAGAGCAGGTAAGAGCAAGTATGCGTTTATCGAAATTATGGGTTGTCCCGGCGGTTGTATCGCAGGCGGTGGTCAGCCTTACATTAAGCCTCAGTTCCTTCCCAATGAAGATGCTGATATTGTTGACACATATAAGGAAAAGCGTGCTAAGGCACTTTATTCCGAGGATGAAAGACAGACTCTCAGACAGAGCCACAATAATCCTCAGATTCAAGCGCTTTACGAGAAGTTCCTTGGAGAACCTAATTCTCACAAAGCTCACGAATTGCTCCATACAACTTATGCAGCAAGAGAAGCTTTTAAAGACTGAGAATAATTTGTTTTAAAATTACAACAAGCGAGAGCAAGATAATATTTTGCACTCGCTTGATTTGTAATATGATATTATTTGTAAAGGAGAAATTATATGAAAACGGCTGTAATTGAGATGGAAAACGGCGGGAAGATGACTGTGGAGCTTTATCCTGAAAAAGCTCCCATAACGGTTGAAAATTTTGAAAAGCTTGCAAACAGCGGCTTTTATGATGGACTTATTTTTCACAGAGTAATAGCAGGATTTATGATTCAGGGCGGCGACCCTGAAGGTACCGGAATGGGCGGTCCGGGCTATAGTATTAAGGGTGAATTTGCCATGAATGGTGTACAGAATGACCTTAAGCATACTCGAGGAGTTATTTCTATGGCAAGATCTATGAATCCTAACTCTGCAGGTTCTCAGTTCTTTATTATGCACGAAGATGCGCCTCATCTTGATGGTCAGTATGCCGCTTTTGGTAAGATGACAGACGGTTTTGAGACTCTTGATGAGATTGCGGGAACAAAGACAGGTGCTGCCGACAGACCTATGTTCGACCAAACTATAAAAACTATCAGAGTTGCAGATTAAATTGATGCAGTAAACAAAAGGAGCTTTGAAAAAAAGGCTCTTTTTTTGTGGTTTTTTAAGAATAAATGTGGTTTTGATTGGTAGATATTGAATAGTTTTGCAAGGGTGAGGGGTAAAAAAACAGGTGTTTTTGGTTATTATTTACGAAAAATTAAATAATTGTGAAAACACAACAAAATCAGAGGCAACTTAATAGAGTGTTTGTGTGTATTTTGTTGGAAGTAGGGAATATTTGACCTTGACATATAAGAGGGAGTTGTGATATAATACTAATTAGTATAGTTGTATATTATTGTATACACTGTACCTTTGGTTAAATTATGATTTGAGGTGTAGAGATGAATATGATTATTTCATCTCAATATGGGTTTTTAACTGAATAACTGTTTGGGGCTTGTTTCGTATGTTTTTTTGAGGGGTATGTAACAGGCTTTTTGGTGTTTGGAAAATATTTAGGCAATATATTTATAATAAGGGAATATAATAATGAATAACAATTTGCTGATCATTGGTGCCGGGATTTATTCTGTTGTAGCTTATGAGATTGCAAAGGAAATGGGATGTTTCGGTAAGATAGATTTTGTTGATGATTACAGTAGCATGACTCCGAACGGAATTGCTGTAATAGGTAAGATAGCTGATATACAAAAGCTTGCGGCTGATTACATAAATGTTGTTGTTGCCATAGGCAACCCGAATATCAGGTTATCTTTGATAGAAAAAATAAAAACGGAAACCGATTGCCGTGTTGTTTCTCTTGTTTCGCCGAGGGCTTATGTTTCCGGTTCTGCGAAAATTGCAGATGGATGTATTGCAGAACCATTGGCGGTTGTTCATTCTTGCTGTGAGCTTGGTGAAGGGTGCTTGATCTCGGCGGGCGCGGTGGTTAATCATGCTGCGGTGTGCGGTGCCGGTGTTCATGTGGATTGCAATGCAACTGTAGAGGGGTATGCAATAGTCCCTGCCGGAATCAAGGTGTGTTGCGGCGATGTTTTTCGAAAAGAAAAATACCCAAACTGAAGATTTGTTCTTGGATAACATAAATCATAAGATTGGAGAAATAACATGAATTATTTGGTTGTGGTTGCTCATCCTGATGATGAAGTATTGGGAGCAGGAGCAACGATACAAAAAATAACATCAAACGGACATACAGTTGATGTTTGTATTATGTCTGCTGAGGCAAAAGCGAGAGCGTTTCGCCCCGAAGACAAGGAATTGGATGAAGATTTAGATGAGAGCATGAAAATGCTTGGTGTTCGCAATCGATATAAAGGGAGTTTTCCGAATATTGAAATGAATACTACACCTCATTTACAGTTGGTGCAGTTTATCGAAAAAGCTATTGTACAATCACAGCCGGATGTTATTATTACACACCATCCGAGCGACACAAACAATGATCATTTGCACACATCTTTGGCATGTCAGGCGGCAATTCGACTGTTCCAACGCAGATCGGAAATGAAGCCTCTAAAAGAGTTTTGGTATATGGAAGTACTTTCTGCTACTGATTGGTCGGTTAATACTGCGATGAATCGTTTTTCACCAAACATTTATGTGGAGGTTGGTCAAGAAGGCATTGATATGAAGATCAAGGCATTGGCACAATATCGAGGTGTTATGAGACCTTATCCGCACCCGAGAAGCGAAGAAAGTTTGAAAAGCCTGGCGACTATTCGCGGAAGTGAAAGCGGTTGTATGTACGCCGAGGCTTTTGAATGTGTATTGAGGAGAATTATTTGATGAGAGTTAAAGAATACTTATTTATTAAACGTGCGTTTGATATTTTTGCATCTTTTTTGGGAATTTTGGTTACATCTCCCATATGGTTAATCACGATTATTGGTATTGAAATATCAGATCCCGGTCCCGTGTTTTACAAAGCAAAGCGCATAGGTAAAGATAACAAAGAGTTTACCATGTGGAAATTTCGCAGTATGAGAGTTCCCAAAAAAGAGAGCGAAAAAAGCGAAGCAAGTTTTAAGGCAGATACAAACAGGATATTTCCTTTTGGTGAACTATGCCGACGCCTAAAGATAGACGAGCTTCCGCAGCTTTTGAATATATTTTTTGGTTCGATGTCTATTGTTGGACCAAGGCCGGCAGCAAAAGATCAAGTAGAGGTAGTTCGAGCAGGTAAATACAATATTGCATCTACTGTGAAGCCCGGTTTGACTGGACCTGCCGCATTGTATGATTACATATATGGTGACAGCGTAGAGGATCTTGAGGATTATAAGCGCTTGGTATTGCCGACAAGGCTTGAACTGGAAGCGTATTATCCAGAACACATGAGTGTTGGATATGACATTAAAATGATTTGGTATACTGTGGTTTGTGTGTTATCATCTGTTTTCAATAAGGAGCCAAAGAGGATTTTTTCTGAATTGACAGGAAGTGTGGTTGTAAATAAAGAAGACGAACCCGAAGAGGTTCATGTATGATTTATGAAAATAAAAAACAAGCAATCCTTATAACCGGCGCTGCAGGTATGATTGGCAGTGCGACTGTAAAAGGAGTGCTTGCTGCAGGGTATCAAGTTGTCGGTATTGATAGAAGGGAATATGGAGAAACGCTTGATAATTATAAGCATTATGTCGTAGATTTGTCCGACAAATCCGCTCTCAAAAAGATTGTTGATGAAAATGGAATTGACAGAATTATTCATTTAGCAGCTTTGGCTCATTCAAGCGATGGAAAAGAATATTCATGGGAAGACTATCACCTTCTCAACGTAGACTGTGCTAAAAATATATTTGAAACAGCGGGTGAAATTCCGGTATTGTTTATAAGTACGGTTGATGTATACGGATTTACCAAGGGAACGGTTAACGCACAAACGAAACTGCAACCGGTATCTCAATATGCTAAATCGAAGGTGTTGGCGGAGAGTGAGTGTAAAAAAATTTCGCATTATACAATATTTCGCTTTTCTCCCGTGTATACGGATACAGTCAAAAGAGACATACAGAAACGCTATTATCTCAAATATCCGAATATTGCTTATCAAATAGGCAAAGGAACGGAATATGAGATACTGAACGTCAACGGCGCGATAGATGCAATGGTGAATTGGTGTGGGACAGAGCCAAAGAATGACATACGGATTATTAAAGATCCACAGCGAATGAATACTGTTGATTATATTAAAGCGGAAAAACGCGAGGGAAGAGCAAAACTTGTGTTGCATATTCCAAAGTGGATGGTTAATGCCGGATATACTGTTCTCAAAGCTGTTACAGGTGAAAATAAATATACATATTTGTTGAATAAGGCGGTCAATCCGCTTAGAACGGAGTGATCTGAAAATGGATTACAGAGGAAAGAAAATTCTTGTGTTGGAAGGGTACGCAAGACAATGCTTGCCGTTTATACGTTCTTTCAAGAAGCATGGATGTGAGGTATCCCTTTTGTGTAATTCAAAGCTGGATTTAGGATATGCGTCACGCTATGTAGATCATAAGATTTTGGGAATCTGTGATCCAGATAATTATGAAGAATCAAGAGATTATATTTGTAATTTAATCAAGACAAATCAGTATGATCTTGTACTTCCATTGGTTGATTTTTCGGCACGAATTTTGTCTGAGAATAAGAATGAACTTTCAAAATATGCTCAAATTGCGTCAAATGATGCTCAGGTATTTGAAAAATCTCAGGATAAACTTTCGGTTATGCGTATATGCATGGAAAATGAAATTCCTTGTCCCAAAACGTTGACGGAAATGGGTGCAGTTGCGGATGTCATCGCAGAAAATATGGTATATCCTATTGTGGTAAAACCGCGCAGAGGTTGTGGAGGTAAAGGTTTTCATCGCTTTGATACTGAGGAAGAGTTTCGGACATTTGATGATGAAGCGAATTTACGCGAATATGTAATTCAAGAATATATTCCCCAATCTGACAGTAATTTATCTGTAAATTTGTTTATTGATAACGAGGGTGAAGTTAAGACAGCTTTTACGTATGCAAGTCGCCGTTGGTTTCCAATAAAAGGCGGTACGGGAACGTTAAATGAACTTGTTGATCGACCGGATGCTATTGAGATTTCAAAAAAGCTTGCGACTATCTTGAACTTAAGAGGTTTTGTCGGTGTTGATCTTATTGATGATCCGAGAGATCATACTCCCAAGGTTATTGAGGTCAATCCCCGTATTTTAGCTTGTGCAAAAATTGGTTTTGATGGCGGTGTGGATTTGGCGGAGCTTATTCTTGAAAAAGAATTTGGTGAAAAGGTAAAGGAACGCAATTTATATAAAACGGGAATTTATGTGAGAATGTCGCAAACGGATGTGCTTTGGTTTTTGAAATCTCCGGATAGGTTCAAGACTAAACCATCGTGGTTCAGAATAAAAAATACTTATGATCAGACGTTTTCGTGGTCTGATCCACTTCCTTGGTTTGCCTTTTTAATAAGAGGAATGAAGCGGTTAGAGTATGAGATGGAGAAGAGGAAATGAAGACAATGAGATGCGTATATCAAGGTGAAAATATTGAACTGTACGAATATGTTCCAACGCTACTTTGTCCTGTGTATTATGACTTTGAACCGATGACGTTTGTTAGACGGATTAGATATTTGTTTGATTATCTCCAAAAAGGTCACTATAGGATTTATTATCTTAAAGTGGTAGATGACTTGATAGGATATTGCGTTATAGCGCCAGGTGGACGAAGGTTGAAATGCTCAACTTCAGATGACATAATTGTTGGACCGTATTTTATTAAGAAAGATGAGAGAAGAAAGGGATATAGTAAGATTCTAATCAATGCCACGCTGGAAAATTGTAGCTATAACTATAAGCGTGCGTTTGATTGGATCCTAAAATCAAATATTCCATCTATCAGAACTACTGAGGCTTGTGGGTTCTCCTGGTATGGTGAACTTAATGTGGTTGGAAAAATGCGTAAGTTGGTTGAAATGCCAAATGGGAAATATACAATTTACATAAAAAAGAATGGGTGAGAAAAGTGAAAGACATTACTGCGATTATCATCACAAAAAATGAAGAATCGAACATCAGAAAATGTATAGAATCAATTAACAGTTTGGTTTCGCGTACTGTAGTAGTAGATAGTGGAAGTACCGATAGAACCGTAGAGATAGCAAAAGAGTTGGGGGCTGATACATACTATCATGAGTTCGAATATTACGCAAAACAGTGGAACTGGGGATTGGACAACTGTGATATTAATACAAAATGGGTAATTCGTATTGATGCAGACGAGTGCTTTCCTCCTGAGTTGTGCAAGGAAATTGAAGAGGCGGTACAATCCCATGATGCTGATGATGTGAATGGATTTGTCATGTGTGCTAATTATTTTTTCCTTGGGAAAAAACTTGTCCATGGTGGAAAAATGAAAAATAAGCTTATGGTGTTTAAGACGAAGCTTGGTCGTATAGAAGACCGTAGAAGAGATGCCCACACGCTAATCTTTGAAGGTCGCTCTGTAGAACTTAAAAACAAGTTTGATCACTACGACTTTAAGGATTTGAACAATTTTGTGGCACGTTATAATTGGTATGCAACCAGAGAAGCACAGGATTATGTGGATTACATCAACGGTAAACAGGAATCAGAAATTACTGATAAGGAAATTCAGAAGGGTAGAAATAGAAAGTATGGTATCTACTATAAAATTTCGCCGTTTCATAGAGCTGCTTTGAATTTCCTTCGCAATTATATTTTAGGCGGCGGTTTTCTTGACGGAAAAGAAGGATTAATCTATCATGTTCTGTCCTCCTATTGGTATAGATTTTTAGTGGATGCAAAGATATATGAATATACTGTTAAAGGTAAAGCGTTTGATAAGCTGAAGGCGATTGATTGAGAATTATTAGAATCTATGGTAATACCCAGATATGTAATGCTCATAATTGAGATAAAGATGGTTTATATGTCAGATTAACAGACAAGAATCGACGCAGAATTGCTTAATATATAAGGAGGGAAATAATGAGTTTGAGCTTAGATAAATTAGAAATATGGATACATGACCATATTTTGAAAAACGATGCCATACGACACATATGTTATGGGGTATACCAGCGTGTGTTGTATCTCATCTCTCCGAAATTTAAATCGGAGGGAGATGTTTCTATGGTTACTCCTGATGATGGGTATGAATATCTCTTTGGTTATTACGACAAATGCCCGTGGAGGAATGATGGAAGATATCTTCTTGCGCTGAAAGTAAAGAATGCTGCAACTGAAGCAGATTCAACTAAACCTGCGGAGATTGTTTGTATCAGTGTTGAGGATAAGTCCGTGGAGACCCTGGCAGTTACTCACTCGTGGAATGTTCAGCAGGGGTGCATGGCACAGTGGCTTTCTGATACAGAGATTCTGTATAACGACTTTCGTGATGGAAGGTATTGTGCGGTTGTCCTCAATCTTGTTACGAAGGCAGAGCGCCTTTTGGATATGCCGGTCTATGCAATGTCTGCTGACAGGAAAACGGCACTAACGCTAGATTTTTCTCGCCTACATCGTCTGCGCCCCGGATATGGTTATGCTAATCTTGTGGATACAACACAAGAGGAAAAATGCCCGGACAATACTTGTATTTGGAAACTTGATATCACTTCAGGTAAGGCTGAAGCCGTATTGAAGTATACTGATTTTGCCAACTTTGAACCAAGACCTGAAATGGACGGTGCTGAGCACAAAGTGAATCACTTGATGATCAGTCCGGACGGAACTCGCTTTATGGTGCTACATCGCTGGTTCCACAATGGTATTAAGTACACTCGTCTCGTTACCTGCAACATGGACGGCACAGAGATGTACAACCTTAGCGATGATGATTTTGTTTCACATTGCTGCTGGAAGAATGATCAAGAGATTTTGTCGTATCTTAACAAGAAGGACGGTGGCAAGGGTTATTATCTGTTGAAGGATCGGTCGCAGAAGTATGAGCGTTGCTGGAATCAGTTGGCGATGGATGGGCATCCGACCTACTCCTATGATGGAAGACACGTGGTAACTGATACCTATCCTGATCGTCGCCGTGTGCAATCGCTGTATGTGATGACTGGAAAACGTGTCCGCCGAATTGCGAGAGTATTTTCTCCGTTCCGCTATGGTGGCGACACTCGTTGCGATCTGCATCCCCGCTGGAGTCAAGACGGTAAGCAGATTTGCTTCGACGCTTCCTTCGGTGGTAAGCGTTCTGTCTGCACTGTGCGTGTAGATATTGATGAAGCTGAACCTGTTGTTTGGGAGCCCTCCAAAGCACCGAAAGTTAGTATTATCATGCCTTGCTATAATTGTGAGGAGTTGATCGATGAGACACTTGAAAGCTTGGAACAGCAGACCAGTAAGGCTTTTGAGGTGATCTGCGTCAACGATGGTTCTAAGGATCAGACGGCGGAGAAGCTGGAAGCATGGAAGGCGAAGGGGTCTTTTGCTATGAAAGTAATCCATCAGGAGAACAGTGGTGTGAGCCAAGCGCGTAATCGTGGCATTCAAGAGGCAGAGGGGGAGTACCTAATGTTCTTGGATTCGGATGATTTATATCATCCAGAGTTTGTGCGCTTAATGCTGGAAGCACAGGAGACGGAAGGTGTAGATGTCGCTTACTGCCGCCTGAGTAGAAATATGGAAGAAGCAATGAGTTGTGATACAACCAGCATTCAGTCTGTACGCCATACCCAAAAGCAAGCGATGGATAAGTTGTTGTTTGAGATGGGAAATTATGCGTTTTGTTGTTATGTGTATAAGCGTAATATTTTGATTGAGAATAATATTGTCTTTGATAAGAATACAAAGTTTGGCGAAGACAGGGAATTTAATTGGAAATATCTTTGTTATTGCAAAAGTGCTATATGGTACGATAAGCCACTCTATGGCTATCGTGTCAATATGATGTCTGCAACAAAGAATGGTTCAACTTGGCGAAAAACTGATTTGTTGATGGCTGTGAAGCGTATTGAAGCATATCTGGCAGAGCGAAAGTGTGCTTATTCTGAGACATTTAATTCCTATATGTATGCTCGTGCTATGTGGGCTGTAGCTAAGACCTTTGCAACTACAAAGAACAAAGAATCTTTCGAGCGGCTCTGCAATGAGTATGATGTGAGAACCTATATGAAACGTACAGCGAAGGACAGTAATAAGTTGGTAATGATTGCTTCATGGTGTTATTTGATTCACCCATTGCTGTTTTACAAGGTTATTGGATTGAAAGGTTAAATAAAAGTAAATAACATAATATCCCCTTTGGGGATGGATTGGTGTAAGCCTGCGTATTAAAGGGTTAATACTTGTATTACAGTCGCTTTACTTTGTTATATGGTTGAAATTTAGTATATAGTTTCGGTGGTGTTTAGAAGATCACCGTTTCTGTAATGAAGTAGAATTGAAGGTGAAATAAAATGATAGGATACATATATATTCTCTTGCTAATTGTAGGAGGAGGCTTATTTTTTTCAAACCTAAATACTGATAAAAACGCTCGTAAGTTGTATATGTATCTTGTGTTTGGAACAATTCTTATATATGTTCTTTTGCGAGGAGAAAGTGTCGGACTTGACAATGCAAATCGATATCAAACGGTTCGGATGATTGCGGGATATGATTGGAAATCTTTTATGCAGTATCTGACTAAACAAAATGACGAACAAGGATATTCAATCGTTATTTGGCTATTTACAAGAATTATTCCGTCACCTCATTTTATTGGTGTTGTTTGGGATACATTTATTATTACTACATTTGCCTATTTCTTTTATAAATACTCTGAGAATCTTGTTGTTACGAATTTGATGTATGTTGCTTTTGTGTTTTCTGCGGAAATGAACGTAACGAGACAATATATAGCAGCGGCTATATTTTTGTGGGTTATAATAGCGATTCTTAACAAAAAATACATAATATCATTTTTTCTTATATTTGTCGCAATGACATTTCATGTATCGGCAGTTATACTTTTCGTTATATATGTTTTAATTCCGTTAAAATTCAGAATTACAAAAAAATCATTTGTTATAACATTGATTGTGGCTGTTTTAGGATTTTATTCATTTGATATTATTGCTAATCTTTTTGTAAGTTGTTTTCCTCAATATAGTTGGTATCTAAGCGGGAAGTGGGCTGTAGGCGATAAATCATTTTCTGCATTGTGGTTAATTATATATTCGATACTTGCGTTGTTTGCAATGCTTTGTCTTCCATCACATTCAAAAATGAAGCAGGTCGGAACGGCAGCTATTGATGAAAGGTGGAAAATACAATCGATAGTATTGTTCTTCTATGCCATATACGCAACTACTTGTTTGTTGACATCGAAAGTGTGGTTTGTTTCCCGGATGAATGTGTATTTTATATTTGCATATTGTATGGTAGTATCTGTGATTTTTAATAAAATGCAATTTCATAACAAAAGATCAGTTAGTTTACTCAAAGGAGTCTTTATTGTGGGGTTAAGCATATGGGCAATTATGATGTTCAAACAAAACGGACATGGTATTCTACCATATAAATTTTTCTTTGAATAAAATGAAATATATAGGATATAGGGGAGAAGATAAGTAAGAATGATTAGCGTTTTGATGAGTGTATACAATGAATCGGAATATGAAATACAGCAATCTATTGATTCTATATTAGCACAGACATATACGGATTTTGAATTAATTATTATATTAGACCAGCCCAATTATTCTGCAGGGTTAGAACTATTACGTGAGTATTCTGTAAAAGATAGCAGAGTACACATCTACGTGAATAATAATAATATAGGTCTTGCTTTGTCTATGAATCGTGCTGCAGAATATGCTAAAGGAGAATATCTTCTTCGTATGGACGCGGATGATATTTGTTTTCCGAATCGGTTCAAGCTTCAGTATGATGCAATCCGTAGTGGAGCGTATGATTTAGTTTGTGGAAATTATGATTTCATAGATGAAAAAGGAGAATTATTGCAACAGATACCATCAGTTTATTCAGACCGGCAATTGGATGCACTACTTCCATATCGAAATGTTATACATCATCCAACTGTAATTATGACTGCCGAGTTGTTTCACAAAGTGGGGGGATATAGGAACTATCCATGTGCACAAGATTATGATTTATGGTTACGTATGAAATGCATAGGAGCTAAGATGCATATGATGTCCGAAAAGCTTATCCAATACCGTGTTAGACAAAAAAGTACAACTGTGTCAAAAAGATATAAGCAGTACTGTACATGTGAATATATCCGAATGTTATATCACGCAAAAAATAGTATGATTGGATATTCATATGAGAACTATTTAGGATATTTAGACAAAAGGCATGTAAGTGATTTGAATGCAAATCAAGATTTTTTGAAAAATATGAATCAGTTTTTGCAAGTTAAGCAAAAAATTAAATCCGGCCATATACTCCGAGGGATAGCAGATTTTGCCAATGTGCTTTTCTGTTCAAGATATTATAGACCACATATTTTACGAATTTTAAAAATTTCATATATTAAAAAATTTGTCAAATAATTGTGTGAATAGTACAACAAAAAAGTAATATAGAGCATGAAAGGAAAATAATATGTCGTCAATTACTAAATTAATCAAAAATCCGTATAAAGGTATCTATTTATTGAAAAAAATAGGAATAGATCGTTGTATACCAGACAAGCTATATCTTCAAATTCTGTTTCGTGCAGACGTGGGGAGAAAACTTAATCTTGATAACCCTCAGACTTTTAATGAAAAGCTTCAATGGCTGAAATTGTATGATCGCAAGCCTATATACACTACTATGGTAGATAAATACGAGGCAAAAAAATATGTAGCAGACATTATAGGTGAAGAGTACATAATTCCTACATTGGGGGTTTGGGAAAAATTCGAGGATATAGACTTTGATGTTTTGCCGAATCAATTTGTGCTTAAATGTACTCATGATAGCGGTGGTTTAGTTATTTGCCGCGATAAATCGAAATTTGATATTGAAGCGGCAAGAAAAAAAATGAATAAATCTTTGAAACGTAATTTTTATTATTCTTTTCGTGAATGGCCGTACAAAAATATTAAGCCGCGGATTATTGCGGAGAAATATATGGTGGATGAAAGCGGTTATGATTTGAAAGATTACAAATTTTTTTGCTTTAATGGTGTTCCCAAAATAATGTTTATCGAGAGCGAAAGGGCAAAAGGGCGCGAAGGGCATACTGTAGATTTTTTTACAGAAAATTTTGAACACATTGACTTAACAGTAGATGGTTATCCGAATTCAAAGAATATTTTTTCTAAACCAGAAAATTTTGAACAAATGAAATTCTTTGCAAGTGTTCTGTCGCAAAATATAGCCCAGCTAAGAGTTGATTTTTACAATATTAACAATCATATATACTTTGGAGAATTGACATTTTATCATGGAAGCGGAATGGCTCATTTTGAACCTCTAATATGGAATAAATTTTTGGGTGATATGATTACTTTGCCTTTTATTGATAATGACCATTTTTTAGGTGATTTATGAGAAAGCTAAAACATTTTTTTGGTTTTATGTATAATTATATGTTTTTTGTGGAATATAGAATTAATTTTAAAATAAAATTTTTACTAGCTTGTAAAAGAAAAAGCAGATTTAAAATATACGTACATTTTGCGACTTTCAGTTTGCTAAAAAAGTATAATGTTATAATTGCTTTTAATTCCACCATTGGACATAATTTAAAATTACCACACCCACATAATGTCGTGATAGGAGACCGTACTCAAATTGGCGATAATTGTACTATTTATCACGATGTAACTCTCGGACAAAGTAAGGGAGAATTCCCAATAATAGGCAACAATGTGATTGTTTACGCCGGTGCTCGCATTATTGGCAATGTAAAGGTTGGCGATAATGCAGTAATAGGTGCAAATGCGGTTGTAACGCATGATATTTCTCCAAATGCAATTGTTGGTGGTATTCCAGCTAAGGTGATACGTTACAGGAGTGAAGAAGATGTCTTCTACTAAAAAAAATTTTTTATATAATTCGGCTTATCAGCTTTTTATAATGCTTCTTCCGCTGATAACTACCCCATACATTGCTCGAGTTTTGGGGGCGGATGGAATAGGAGTTTATTCATACAACCATACTATAGCCCAGTATTTTATGATTTTTATTATGTTGGGACTGAATAATTATGGTAATCGGAAGGTAGCACAGACGAGAGACAACAGGAAGTCACTATCGAAAACATTTTGGACCATTTATGCTATGCAGATTGCGGCGGGGGTTGGTGTACTGTCTATTTATTCAGTATACTGTATATTTGCCGCTAAAAATAGACATATTGCTTGTATTATGGGATTATTTGTTCTATCATCTTGCTTGGATATAAATTGGCTGTATTTTGGTTTAGAAAAATTTAAGTATACCACCCTTCGCAGTTTTGCGATTAAATTACTATCTACACTGAGCATATTCACTTTTGTTAAACAAGCAGAAGATGTGGCACTGTATTGTTTGATTTATTCGGGGGCTGCATTGGTTAGCCAAGTTGTCCTTTGGATTGATGTTCGTAAAGTGGTTGATTGGCATAAACCGATAGTAAAGGATGTTATTGTACACGTAAAACCAAACATGTATTTGTTTATAACAGTTATTGCTGTCAGTTTGTTTAAATACATGGATAAAATAATGCTTGGAATGTTTGCGGGTATGCAAGAACTTGGATTTTATGAATCATCGGAGAAAATTATCGTTATTCCAACCGCCTTTATTACTGCTCTAGGCACAGTAATGCTACCGAGAATGACTAATATTATAGCGACTAGAAATAAATATGATGATCAGATGCTTTTTCGTAGCATGTTATTTGCAATGTTTTTCTCTTCCGCATGCTGCTTTGGTATAATGGGAATATCGAAAGAATTTGTTCCGTTATACTATGGAGGTGGTTATGATATCTGTATTTTGCTAAATATAGTGCTTTTGCCGAGTTGCTTGTTCCTTGCTTTTGCCAATGTTATTCGCACACAGTATTTATTGCCAAAACAGATGGATAAAATTTATGTAGGATCTGCTATTGTAGGCGCGGCTGTAAATTTGATTTTTAATTTGTTATTAATTCCAATTTGGGGTTGTGTAGGTGCAGCAGTTGGAACGCTCTTTGCAGAGTTTGCTGTTTGCATGTATCAAGTGATCCCAGTAAGAAAGAAACTTCCGATAAAGAAATACATTGCAAACTCACTGCCGTTTTTAATATCTGGATTATGTATGTTTGTTGTGTTGTACATTTTAGAGTTGCCAATTAATGCAATACTTTCGGTGTTTGCAAAGGTAGTGATTGGAGCAGTTATTTACCTAACTACTTTGTTATTGCAATTGTTAATTTTTAAGAATCAATTGTCGGATATTTGGAAAATAGTTTTGGGCGTTAAGCTTAAAATAAATAAGCGGTAGTATTCCATGGACAGCTACACTGGGAGCGGACATATTATGTTTCTACTCACTACATCAACATAAGAGTTATCTTCTTGGTTCAACTCCGCGAGTGCTAAAAAGTGAATTTGATCAGAACAAGTAAAAGTCAATTAATCCCAATACTAAATCACTATATATATTAATATATTACGCTGTTACATAAATGTTGCCATGGAGAAGCGCTAGTAGGGACTGGACGTGTGCATATTCAAAATTAAGCAAAATATCATTAAGAGAGTAAATGCAAATGAAAAATTCAGTCGCAAAAATCGGCTATGTCGGGCTGTCCGTGGCATTTTTGCTAGTGCAAAACAATTAAATTACAGCAGTTGATATCATTCCCAAAAGTGGAGAATCCACTAAAAAAGTTTCCTAATCAGTACATATATATAATGATTTTGATTTGGCGAATTACAAAAAATATATTGCAACATACTATAAAATAATATAAAATTTAGTCTATTTATATAAAAATTGGAGATGTATATGAATAAAGCGGAGAAAGCCTTTACAGAGATTTATAGAAAAGAGCCGGAGTTTTCTGCCTTTACACCATATCGTATTTGTCCGCTGGGGGCTCATTCAGACCACCAGCTTGGAATAATAACGGGTTTGGCGATTGATAAGGGTATAAATATTGCCTTTGGACCTAAGCAAAACGGTATTATAGAGATACAGTCGTTGCAGTTTGAAAAACGGGCTCAGTGGCATGTATCTTCAACACCAAAGGAAAAACAGGACGACTGGGCAGATCATCTTCGCGGTGCAACTATTGCGCTAAATTCAAGATATTCTCTCCGTACAGGACTTTGTGCGGTTATTGACGGAGAGTTGCCGATAGGCGGGCTTTCCTCTTCGGCTGCCGTAATACTCACATTTATAGCGGCGCTTTGTAAAATGAACGGAATTTATCTGACAGAAAAAGAGCTTGTTCAAATTTCACTTGAGGCAGAAAACAATTATGTGGGTGTTTCGTGCGGCAAGCTTGATCAAAGCTGTGAAGTATATTGCAAAAAAGACCACTTATTGTATATGGATATGAAGGATGACAGCTACGAGCTTATTCCGCAGCATCCTGATATGAAGCCTTACAAAATCGGTATATTTTTCAGCGGTTTGGAGCGTAGCTTGGCAGGGTCGGCATTTAATATGCGTGTTGACGAATGCCGTTCTGCGGCGTATGCCCTTAAAGCTTATTCCGGTATGGAATACGGTAAATTCAAAGAAACAAACCTGCGTGATGTTCCGCGTGAGGTCTATGACAGATACAAAGACAGGTTGCCCGAAAATTGGCGCAAACGAGCTGAACACTGGTACACCGAGTTTGATCGTGTTCAAAAAGGTGCGGAAGCTTGGCGAAGAGGCGATATTGAAGAGTTTGGCAGGCTGTCATTTGAAAGCGGATATTCTTCAATACACAACTGGGAAACCGGTTCTCTCGAGCTTATAAAGCTTTACGAAATAATGACTCAAACAGATGGGATATACGGAGGACGTTTTTCAGGAGCAGGTTTTAAAGGATGTTGTATGGCTCTTATTGATCCTGCATTCGAAGAAAGTATAGTAAAAACTGTTACGGAAAAATATTTGAAAGCATTTCCGAACTTGTTAGGCAAATACTCTGTTCATATCTGTCAAAGCGCAGACGGCGTTCATCTTTCTTGAAAGAAAGGGATTCCAAAGAATTAAATAATAATTACAGGTGATGTTATGAAATGCTTGATTCTTGCGGCAGGATATGCCACACGGCTTTATCCGTTGACCGAAAATTTTCCGAAACCACTTCTTAAAGTAGGCGAAAAAACAATACTTGATTGGCTTGTTGACGATATTGATACTTCTAAGCTTGTAGATGAATATATTGTGATTTCAAATCACAAGTTTGCTCATTATTTTGATGCTTGGGCAAAAACCAAAAAACAAAAAATAACCGTTGTTGATGACGGAACAAGTACAAACGAAACCCGTCTTGGTGCTGTTAAAGATATTCAGTTTGCTATCGAAAAGCTTAAACTTGATGATGATATGCTTGTTATAGCCGGAGATAATGTTCTTGATTTCAGTTTGACAAAATTTGTTGATTATGCAAAGAAGAAAAATGCATCTTGCATTATGCGCTATTATGAAGCAAACGAGCAAAAGCTTCTGAAATGCGGTGTAGTAACTATTGATGACAATGACAAAATCCTCAACATGACCGAGAAATCTCCCACACCGGCAACGCATTGGTGTACGCCGCCGTTTTATTACTACACACGGGAAGATGCAAAGCTTATCAACAAAGGGATCGAATCAGGCTGCGGCGTAGATGCTCCCGGAAGTTATATTGCATGGCTTTGCAAGCAGACGGATGTTTATGCTATGGAGATGCCCGGAAGGCGATATGACATTGGAAATCTTGAAAGCTATGACAAAGTACAAAAAGAATATAGGGGGATAGTATGTTAACGAATAATGTTGATTTGAATAATAAAACGGTTCTTGTTACGGGAGCTGCGGGGTTTATAGGAGCAAATCTTGTAAAAGAACTGTTTAATACTGTTGAAAAAATTCATATTGTCGGAATAGATAATATGAATGATTATTATGACGTTAGCATCAAGGAGTATCGTCTTGCTGAAATAGAAAAACTTGCTGAAACAAAAAGCGGGTCGGATTGGACGTTTGTTAAAGGTAATATTGCAGACAAAGCGTTGATTGATAAGCTTTTTGCGGATTATAAATTTGCGGTTGTTGTGAATTTGGCAGCACAAGCGGGAGTCAGATATTCCATAGAAAATCCCGGTGTGTATATTGAATCGAACATAGTAGGTTTTTAC
The DNA here is from genome assembly GCA_045645205.1 of Eubacteriales bacterium. Classification (GTDB taxonomy): domain Bacteria; phylum Bacillota; class Clostridia; order Oscillospirales; family CAG-272; genus RGIG1995. The sequence goes on along the minus strand of JAZRIJ010000024.1, from coordinate 2,198 downwards.
AATATCTTGGAAGCTTGCCGAAATAACCCTGTTGAACATCTGGTGTATGCAAGCTCATCGAGTGTTTACGGATCAAACAAGAAGATTCCGTACAGCACAGATGATAAGGTTGACAATCCCGTGTCGCTTTACGCTGCAACAAAAAAGAGCAACGAGCTTATGGCTCATTCTTACAGTAAGCTTTATAATATTCCTTCGACCGGACTTCGTTTCTTTACGGTATACGGTCCTGCAGGAAGACCGGATATGGCTTATTTCGGTTTTACAAACAAGCTTTTAAAAGGCGACACAATACAAATTTTTAACTACGGCAATTGCAAACGTGATTTTACATATGTTGATGATATTGTGGAAGGTGTAAAACGTATAATGCAGTGTGCTCCAGAAAAAACAAACGGAGAAGACGGACTTCCTGTTCCGCCCTATCGGGTCTATAATATAGGTAACAATAATCCCGAAAATCTTCTTGATTTTGTGGATATATTGCAACAGGAGCTTATCCGAGCTGAAGTGCTTCCCGAAGATTATGATTTTGAAGCACACAAAAAGCTTGTTCCCATGCAACCGGGGGATGTTCCGGTAACATATGCAGATGTTACGGCGTTGGAAAAAGATTTTGGCTTTAAGCCTTCAACTTCCTTGCGTGAAGGACTTCGAAAATTTGCAGAATGGTATAAACAGTTTTATAAAGTATAATATAATCCTCCCATGCAATATTTAACTGCAGGGGAGGATTTATTTTATTTCATTATTTCAGGCATATTTTTCAGCATATTTTCAATGAAAATGCCGTAACCCTTTGTTGGATCGTTTACTAAAACATGTGTGACAGCACCGACGAGCTTGTTGTTCTGGATAATGGGACTTCCCGACATTCCCTGAACAATACCGCCTGTTGCGTCTAACAACCGTTTATCCGTGATCCTTATAACAAAATTTTTTTGTTCTGCGTCTTTGTTACCGATCTTAATGATTTTCGCGCTATATTTGTCTATCTTGTCATTAATAGTACAAAAAATCTCGGCATCGCCTAATTTTAATTCATCTTTCAACCCGATTTTAAGAGGTTCGGAGTGGGAAGTGTCGATTTTTTCCGACAACATTCCGTATACACCGCATGTTGTATTACCTATAAGCGAGCCGATCTTGCCCGGACTAAAAGTACCCTTTAGTTCACCGGGACTGCCTGCAATACCTTTAGTTATGCCTTTGATGGTTACGTCGACCACGTTGCCCTTTCTTAAAGGCAAAATACCGCCCGTATCTACATCGCATATACCGTGTCCAAGACCTGCAAATGAATTATTTTCAGGATAAATAAATGTTACAGTACCTATTCCGGCAGTACTGTCCCTGAGCCAAACACCTGCTCTGTACTTATTATCCGTTTTTGAATATACAGGTGAAATATCAACCTTTACATCTTTTTCATTCCTGGTCACAGTAAAAGTTACTGTATTTCCACCGCATTGCTCAATTGCGGCAGAAACTTCTTCTGTTGTGGTTACTGCTTTTCCGTCTATCGCATTTATAATGTCGCCGACCTTAAGTCCGCCATCGCTGGCGGGCATTTTTTTGCCCTCCTCGGTATCGACTCCTGTTATACCCGCCACAATAATACCGTCTGTATAAAGCTTTACACCAAACGGCATACCGCCCGGACAAAGAGCGATATCCGCAAACATGTCAACGCTTACCTTTTTTAACGGTATAACGCCGAATACCTTCGTGTCTGCCGACAGCGAAACATAAAACGGTTTTGCATCTTCCCCTTGAGATACTCGGCTGTATACGGGGATCGACTCAAAGCTTGCCGAAATAAAAGGAAGCTTTAATTCTTCCAAAAAATCATCGCTTGAATCGTCGGCAAAAACCGATATGCTTTCGGGTATTATAAAATCGTAAATACCAAGCACTGCAATTCCCATAAGCATAATGACAAAAATGATACGAAAAGCATTTCTTAGTTTTGTGCTTTGCATTTGAGTATCCTTTTTTTGTTTTTTTCTTAAAACGTCTAAAATCTTTTTGGTCTATGTCTATGATGTGTTTTTCAGACTGAGTTTATGTCTTGAAAAAAATAGATTTGTTGTATAATCTTTTTTATTTTTAAAATGTCTTTACCGAAAAGAACTTGCAAGAACAAGTAAAGTATGGTATACTTAATAATATAGAAGATTAAAATTATTTTATATTGT
>JAZRIJ010000023.1:0-2049 GCA_045645205.1 Eubacteriales bacterium | reverse complement strand
TCCACCTTCAGGCGGTGTTGGGAAGTTATTACCCTCTGCTTTTTTGTCGTCTTTATTATTGCCGCCGCCCATATTTTCAGGCTTATACAAATTTCCCTTTTCCATACCATAATTGCGAAGCATAAAGCTATCCTCAACAGCCTCTAACGCAAGATACACACCCCAATATTCGTTGTTTACGGAAATCTTTGCATAATTGTAAAGAGGCGCATCTGCATCTAAAAACTGAAACATATCATAAATGATTGCTTCTTTCATATTAGTGGTGTCAGCATAGCTATTATTTAATGCTAATTTATCTAATCCAAAACAAGTCTGACCATCAACAAATTGGTCAAATTCAAGTTTGAAACTATATCTGTTATTGTTAGGATCACTTGCAATAAAAGAAAGGCTTGTGTTACCCTTTGGTCTAATGCCGACTTGCTTAAATGTAGTACCATTTATTATAACATCACATTCATAATACACTTCTTGCCTTGCATTTTGAAGCATTTCATCCCATTTCGCATCATCCATAACGATGTTTATATCAAGAACGTTACTTGTATCAAATAACTTGTCCTCATATTCCATGCTATAACCCGTTGTGTTTACGACAGGCAATAGCTTATCGTAAAATGTCATTGCAAGAACACACAAGACCAAAACAACAGATATAAGAGCGATTGTTATTTTTGAAATATGTTTGCTCGATAGCATATCCATCCTCCTTTTCTTTAAGATTTTGATTCAATTTCACATTAATAGTTCTTTCTTCTGTAGAAAATAACAAAGATAAATGCTAAAATCAAAATAATTACAGAAGTAATAGGAGTAGAATATGTTTTGACAAAACCTAAAAAGCCTTTCGGTGCCTCTTCCTGAGTCTGACTATTAAAGTTTTGCATATTACCGGGGAAACCGCCCATACCGCCGGGCATCTGTCCACCAAACTGCTGATTTCCACCGGGAACCTGCGAGCTTTCTGATGATTCATTACTATTTGTTTGCGGTGCTGTCGCTTCAGTGTTAGTTGCATCAGTATTTTGCGGAGGTGTAAATTCACCTGCATTCTGCGGAGGAGTAAAGTTCCCTTGTGGTCTTTGACCTCTGTTCATACCTTCGGGCGGCATTTCACCGTTTGAGATATTGGGCGGTGTTCTGCCTTGCATATCGCCTGACAGTGGCATACCCGTATTGCTTTCTTCTCCTTGTGGGAGTTCTTCTGCATTTTGCGGAATCTGCTCTGATACTTCGGGTACACTATCTTCGTTTACAGGATTTTCATTTACAGCCATTACACTTATGCTGAATATCAGGCATAACGAAAGGGCTATCGGAATTACTTTTTTCAGCATTTTAAGTCTCCTTTCGTCTTACGACATATACTCGCCGTTATAGGAAACTAAAACTGCATTTGTTACGCCTTCGCAGGCTGAAATTTTATTTACAAAGCCAGTGTTATCGTCTTTGATTCGTACTTCATAAGTAAGTTCAACACCTAATTTGTTTACTGATTTTGATTTCAAGAGGCTTTTCTTGGCTTCTTCTTTGATAAGTTCGTATGCCGTGTTTTCTGTTTCTTCATTTTCACAGCTTACAACAAGGATATACGGAGTATCGCCAATCTTTCTTGTTGAGAAAACAACAATGATGACGCCAATGATAACTGAACCGATAATTGCAAGAGGAAGAAGTCCTGCACCGAGAACGATACCAACTGCTATTGCCCAAAACAGAAACGCTATATCCATAGGTTCTTTAATCGCTGTCCTGAAACGAACGATAGAAAGAGCACCGACCATACCGAGTGACAACACAACGTTTGATGTTACTGCAATAATTACAAGGCTTGTAATCATTGACATTGCAATAAGTGATACACCGAAAGAATCTGAATACATAACGCCCTGATAGGTCTTTTTGTAGATCAAAAATATAAAGAGTCCTATTACAAAGGCAAGTCCGAGTGCTAAAAGCACATCAAGTGTTGAAAAAGAATTGATGTTTGATAAAAAACTTGATTTAAATACATCTGAAAAAGTCATAGTTTTTTTACTTCCTTCC
>JAZRIJ010000022.1:0-33009 GCA_045645205.1 Eubacteriales bacterium | reverse complement strand
ATTGTTGTACAATTACCTCGTTGTTTTGTTGTTGGTTTTTTGTGGTGATTAAATTATACAACAAAGCAAGCGGTTACTCAATACCTTTCGGCATTGAATAACCGCTTTTCTTTTTTGACTGAGTTAATGACTCAGCCCCTTAGGTTAATAACAAAACTTGTTTTGAAAATGCATACTGTCTGTCAAACTGTACAAACAAGAAGCCTTCTCCAGTGGGAGAAGGTGGCGACGAAGGCGACGGATGAGGTGTTTTTTTATCTCTTTCCGTAAAAATCACATTACCCATTTAACAACATTTGCGTTTTTTTCAAAGTTGCGCACGGCATCCTCCGCGGCATAGCCGAGAGCCGCTGTTCCCCATACAAGATGATTTTCGGGAACTCCTATTTTCTTAAGCTGTTCTCTTACAGCAGGGTCATCACACACGCCGTTAAACTGATTTATCCAAACAGAACCGATCCCAAGCGCGTGGGCGGCAAGCATAATATTTTCCATAGCTACCGCGCAGTCCTCGACAGCAAACGGATTTGTCCTGTCATTTGAACATAAAATCAATACGTTAGGCTTATAGAAATTATAGCCCTCATCACGCCCAAGCTTCACACGAAGACATTTCGCAAGCTCTTCAATCGTTTCCCTATTCTGCACAACCGTAAACTGCCAAAGCTGTCTGTTCATTGCGCTGGGAGCATGATATGCCGTTTTAATTATAATTTCAAGGTCCTCTTTTGAGATTTTTTTGTCTGTAAATCTTCTTATACTTCTTCTTCCAAGCAGACATTCAATTGCATCCATATACAGCTCCTAAAAAATTATGAATTTGTTTTGAGATACTCAATATATTCTTCAAGACACATACCAAGATCTTTTATTTTTGTCGCATGATATCTTCCTACGTATCTAAAATGCCAAGGCTCATATGTTATACCCGTAACATCGGTCTTATTTTCGGGAAATCTGAGTATAAATCCAAACTTATGGCAGTTTTCCGCGAGCCATAGAGCTTCAGCCTCGTATCTGAACGCCTGACCTGCAGATGAAAGTGTATGCATATCAACACAAAGTCCCGTCTGGTGCTCACTTGTACCCGCTCTGCAGGAATATGTTACAACAATAGCCTCTGCCGCCTCACGAGTAAGTCCCTTATTGGTCATTTCCTGACTAACATATGTGTTAAATAGCTGATTTTGGTATTCATAGGATCTGTACGCGCTCATTACGGACAAGGGATATCCGCTCGGCGTATTTGTTTTTACTACACCGCACGCATTCGCCTCAAGCATCAAAGCTTCAAGGGCTTTTGCCGCATATTCACGGAGCTTCTGTGTCGCTCTTCCGTCTTTGCGTGTACTGTATACGTTCACGAGGTCGCTCGGAACATCGCTTGCAGTAAGGGAATTCCACGGATTAACAAGTATAAGATACGCATCCCTGTCCGCGCCCGTAGGATTCATATACATTTCATACGCTGTCAGGTCTGCGGTAAACTGCGGAATATTGCTAATGACCGGTGCTTCTGTTTCGGGTACGGTTTCGGGAGCAGTTGTTTCCTCATTTTCGGGAGCAGTTGTTTCACCCAAGGTTTCTTCGGGTCCGCTTGCACCTGTTTTCTCCGTTGTCTCGGCAGGACCTGCAGGCACGTCATCATTCAGATAGTTCACAAGAAACATCACAGCACCGACTACCATTATTCCTATGAGAATAATGAGTATCCATAAGAAGCTATCATTGTTCTTTCTTTTCTTTGAAGAAGCAGGACGGCGTCTGCTGTAGCTGCCGTTTGAAGCTTTCACCGAATTATTTCTCGCTCTGTTCGGGTCGTAGCTCTGTCTTGCAGGACGGGGACTGCTTCCCTGTCTCGGTTTGCTCTGAGCCTTCAGTCTTTCGACATCGTATGTGTTGTATACTATCGGTCTGCTTCCGTTGCTTCTGCCCGTATTATTTACGTTTCCCATTTTCTGTATTTCACCTTTTCAATAAAATCAGTTCGGCGTTACCATGTCCGGAGGAAGAGTCGGGAAATAACATCTCGCCTTTATTTCATCCGACAGATCAAGCTCGGAAATAGACGCGCTGTCTGTTACTTCCTTCAGCTTGAAGCTTACATCGCTTTCAACAAAGTGTCCCGCCTCGTTTCTTTCGGTATCACGCAGGATGGAAATGACTGCTTTTTCTTCGTCAAGTGTGATCTCGATCCCGTTTACATACTCGGTAAATACCTCAGCCGGAACAAAGACCGAGCCGTCATTTTTTGTTACCGCTCCGTTAAGTCTGACCCTCTCTCCGTTTATCTCCGCAAAGGGCGTTCCTATAACAAAGCACACGTCCTCGCCCAGCTTTTCGTCGGTTATAAATCTCAGCTGCTTGTAGTCGCCCGTTACGATAAATCCGAACTCCTCGGCAATAGCCGACATATTTACGTACAGCACACCGTTTCGTATGTATTTTTCTGTATCAACACTGACTGCCTTTAATTCCTCCGCCTCGTGTTCAAGACACATTTTCAGCTTAAGGCTGTCAAACTCCGGTGCATCTCTCTGTATAAGGCTGACATAGAACCCAAGAGAAAACACACCTGCAACAACAAGAAAAACAAACACGAACAAAACAGTATAAGCAATTGCCGCTCTGCCTATTTTCTTCTTTTTCTTTTTTATCTTGTAGCCCTGCGCTCTCTTGGCGCTCCTTCTTATTTCAGGTAGCTTGGGATCTATCCTTTTTGCCTCTTTTGCAGAACGTCTTCGTGAGGGGGTCTGCTCTCTTATATTCATGCTTGCGCCCACATTTGCCGATCTTTGAGTCGTGGGACGCTGACTTTTTTTCGTGTCGGGCATTCTTTTTATTTTATTTTCATTTGCTTTTTCTCTTTTATCTGCTGCCAATGAGTCTCACCACGCCTTCTCTAAACAACTATTCATTATTTATATATTATATCACAAGGACACAAAAATTGCAATAGAATTGCAAAATGTTGTGTCCGTTCTGCTGTAGGATAACAATTGATGTAAAAAAAGTGAATTTTTTTCCGAAAGCCCTTGACAAGAATTGACAGTCGTGTTATAATCACAAGGTAAAAAGAAGCAGAACGCTCCGTTCTCACCTGTACGGCAATGACTTGTACGGGTCAATAAATTGATTTACGGCATATTTTTGCTGTATACTGATTTTGTACGGAGTTGTTACTGATTTCGTGCAATTTTTTATTTTCTGTGGAGGTGTTTTATAATAAAAAACACAAGCGCTAAAGACAACATCATAAACGAGGATATTAAAGCTGAGCTCAAATGCTCCGACTCGAAGATGTTCAGAGTTATTTCAAACGAGGGCGAGCAGCTCGGTATGCTGACCTTCATTGATGCTTTGGAAAAGGCATACGACGAAGACCTTGACCTTGTTCTTATGTCCGCACAGTCCGATCCCCCGGTATGCAAGATCATGGACTACGGCAAGTTCCGTTTCGACCGCGACAAGCGCGAAAAGGAAGCAAAAAAGAAACAGCAGACCATCGAAACCAAGGAAATTCAGCTTTCGTGCAGAATTGACGTAAATGACTTCAACACAAAGGTCAACCACGCTCACAGATTTCTTAAGGGCGGCGACAAAGTTAAGGTTATCGTAAAGTTCAAGGGCCGTCAGATGACACACCTTGACATAGGCAAGCAGCTGCTTGAACAGTTCAAGGAAGCCTGCAGCGAGCTGGGAACGGTTGAAAAAGCCCCCGTACTCGAAGGCAGATTCATGTCAATGATGATAGTTCCCCTTAAGAACGCAAAATAAAAAATTACACAAAAACTTAAATCAGAGAAGTATTGCGGTACCGAAATCCAAATACGGTACATTAAACGCATAACATAGGAAAGGAGTCCATTACTATGGGAAAAATGAAAACACACAGCGCCTCTGCTAAGAGATTTACTCTTACAAAGAGCGGTAAGGTAAAGATCAACCATTCGCATCACCGTCATAACCTCGGTCTTAAGAACGCAAAGCGTAAGAGAAGCCTCAGAAAAGCAGGCTACCTCAGCGAATCTATGGCACCGACAGTCAGAACACTTATTAAATAATCGATAAATTGATTTAAAACAGGAGGATAATACAATGGCAAGAGTAAAAGGCGCTATGATGACTCGCAAGAGAAGAAATAAAGTACTCAAGCTCGCTAAAGGCTACTGGGGCGCAAAGAGTAAGCACTTCAAGATGGCTAAACAGGCTGTAATGAAGAGCGGTAACTACGCTTACATCGGCAGAAAACAGAAGAAGAGAGATTTCCGCGCACTCTGGATCACCAGAATTTCCGCACAGGCAAAGGTTAACGGAATCAACTATTCACAGCTTATGCACGGTCTTAAGCTTGCAGGCATCAACCTCAACAGAAAGATGCTCGCTGAAATTGCTGTATCCGACAAGGAAGCTTTCGCAGCAATTACAGAAAAAGCTAAAGAAGCGCTTAAATAAGTTATAATACTAACAAAAACCCGGATCTTCCCGGGTTTTTGTGCTACAATCGGCAAGGTTGTTTTTTGCCGAAAATCGTCTAGCAATAATAGCATTTTGCTTTTCATTTCGTTATTTTCTCAAAAAAGGAGGTCAGAATTTTGGACATTATCACAAGCCGAAACAACGGTCTTATAGTTGAAACGGCAAAGCTGAAAGAAAAGAAATTCCGCGAGGAAAGAAAGACCTTTCTTTTTGAGGGAATAAAGCTTACGAGAGAAGCAATAGAATCAAAGGTGGAATTTGAGCATATTTTTCTTACAGAGAAATGCGCTTTCCAATATCCCGATCTGGCAGACAGAAAAGAGACGGTGCTCATTTCCGACTCCGTTTGTATGAAGCTGTCGGAAAACTCTGCTCCCGAGGGCATTATCTGCACGGCAAAATACATTGACAGGCTTCACAAAAAATATACCTCAGCCGAGGAGACAGACCTTTCAACAGCCTGCCTTTTGCTGTCAAACATTCAAGATCCCGGCAACCTCGGCACGATTGCAAGAACGTCGGCTGCATTCAGAAAGAAAACGCTTATTCTGTCAAAAGACTGCGCCGACATTTACAGTCAAAAAACGATCAGGGCGTCTATGGGGGCTATGTTCAGAACTGCCGTTCTCAGAACAGACGACCTCTGCAAAACGATAGAAGATATAAAACAAAAGGGATATAACGTATATGCAACAGCGCTCACCGAAAAGGCTATACCCCTGCAAGCTGTAAAAAACAACAGATCAAGCTGTTTTGTTTTGGGCAACGAGGGACACGGACTTTCCGACGACATTATAAACAGCTGTTCGGGAACAGTTATTATCCCCATGGAAAAGGATGCGGAGTCGCTTAACGTTTCATCAGCCGCCACCGTTATTCTTTGGGAAGCATACAGGTAATAAGAAACTTATGGAAAATTTGCTTTATTGGGTATGGCTCAGCGAAAAATGCGCTCCCGACACCCCTGTGTTCAGTATTTTGTATCACACCTTAGGCTCGGTTGAAAAAATATATTCGGCAACCGAAGAAGAACTGAAAAATGTTTACGGAATTTCAAAAAAAAACATCAAAATGTTTTTAGACAAGAGCACCGACAGAGCTGTTGATATACTGAAAAAATGTCAAAAAAATAATATCGGAATACTTCCCTACAATGACGAATTATTTCCTTCAAGACTGCGCACAATAAAAAATCCGCCCGTTTTGCTTTATTACAAGGGCAGACTTCCCGAGTTTGATAAGGAAGTTTGTATAGGTACTGTTGGAACAAGAACCCCTTCGTCATACGGTTGTCGTTGCGCTTACGAAATTTCGTTCGACCTTGCGTTGAGCGGAGCATATGTAATAAGCGGAATGGCATTCGGAATTGACTCTGTGTGCCACAAGGCAGCTCTTGATGCAGGCGGTAAAACTGTCGCAGTCTTGGGGTGCGGAATAGACATAATTTACCCAAAAGAAAATTCCGAACTTTATGAAAGGCTTTGTATCAACGGAACTCTCATTTCCGAATATGCTCCGAGTACAAAAGCAACACGTTATTCATTCCCCCAGAGAAACAGGATAATAAGCGGTCTTTCGCTCGGAACGCTTATTGTTGAAGCCCAATTGAAAAGCGGTGCTATGATAACTGCCAAAAAATCTCTTGAACAAAACAGAGATCTTTTTGCCATCCCCGGAAGACTGGGTGAATTTAACAGTCTCGGGCCAAACAGTCTTATACAGTCGGGCGCAAAACCGATAAATAACGCCGCCGACATACTGAAAGAATATGAATTTCTTTATCCGGATAAAATACGACTGAAAAAAACAAAAAACATTGTTAAAAATAACCCATTTTCCAATACAAACAATGCAGTTATTACAAATACAAAACCCCAAAAAACAAAGTCTGAAAGATATACCGCTGTAAATTTTGAGGAAAACATTTCTTCTGTTACTCCGGAAACAAATGCAGTAGAAACAAAAAAATGCTTTGAAGAACTGCCCGAAGACCAAAGAAATATTTGTATGTGTCTGTCTAAAGCTACACCTATGACACTTGAAGAAATTGTAAATATTACAAACTATTCAGTTTCAAATATAATGTCTTTATTGACAATTTTAGAAATTCAAGGTATAGTAAAAGCTGTGCCCGGCGGAAGCTTTCTGCTGGCTTAACATTTTTAACCAATTCGCAATATTATTTGAGGTGTATATATGTCAAATCTCGTTATAGTTGAGTCCCCCGCAAAAGCAAATACGATAAAAGGCTATCTCGGCAGCAATTACAAGGTTACCGCGTCAAAAGGGCATGTACGCGACCTGCCGAAAAGCACACTCGGAGTTGACATTGAAAACAATTTCGAGGCTCATTATATAAACATTCGAGGAAAAGGTCCCCTTATCAGTGAACTAAAAAAAGAAGCTAAAAATGCAACAAAAGTTTTTCTCGCAACCGACCCTGACCGCGAAGGAGAGGCTATTTCCTGGCATTTGGCAACAGCATTGGGAATTGACCCCGAAAAAGCCAGGAGAATATCATTTAACGAAATCACAAAAACGGCTGTTAAGGCGGCTATTAAAGACCCGAAACCCATAAATATGGATCTTGTCAACTCACAGCAGACACGCCGTATCCTTGACAGAATAGTAGGCTACAAGGCAAGTCCTTTTCTTTGGAAGACACTGAAAAGCGGTCTTTCGGCAGGACGTGTTCAGTCTGTTGCTACCCGTCTCATTGTTGAACGTGAGGAAGAGATAAGAGCATTTGTTCCCAAAGAATACTGGACTATTACCGCAAACCTTATCAACTCTCAGTCAAAGGTGTTCAAATCAACATTTTACGGAGATAAAACCGGAAAGCTCGAATTGCATAACCAACAGGAAACAGAGGCCGTTTACAATACTGTAAAGGACAGCGCCTTTGTCGTCTGTTCAGTGAAAAGAGCTGTTAAGAACCGCAATCCTGCGCCCCCATTTACAACCTCTACCCTTCAGCAAGAGGCGTCAAAAAAACTTAATTTCCGTTCACAGAAGATAATGCAGATAGCTCAAGAACTTTACGAGGGAGTTAATCTCGGAAGTGAAAACGGCGGTGTTCACGGTCTTATTACCTATATGCGTACAGACTCGCTCCGTATATCACAGGAAGCTTCGGCTAATGCTGAAAATTACATCAAGACAAAATACGGAGAACAGTACTATCCTGCATCAAAAAGAGTATATAAATCAAAATCCACAGCACAGGATGCGCACGAAGCCATTCGTCCGTCTTCAATGGAGTTTGAACCTGAGCGTATCAAAAAATATCTTTCTTCCGACCAATACAAACTTTATAAGCTGATTTGGGACAGATTTCTGGCATCTCAGATGGCATCTGCCCAGCTTAACACGATAAATGCGGAAATTGAAGCTAACGGATATATTTTCCATTCAAGCGGCTACAACGTAAAATTTTCCGGATTTTTAACTGTATACGATCCCGGAGACTACGGCGAATTTTCCGATACCGAAAAGCAGTCCTCCCCCATTGAGTTAAACGAGGGAGACAGCCTTTCATACAAAGAACTATTGCCCGAACAGCACTTCACCGAGCCATCTCCAAGATATACAGAAGCTTCACTTGTAAAACAGCTTGAAGAAAAGGGGATCGGACGTCCCAGTACCTATACTCCCATTATTACTACAATAATCGCAAGAGATTACGTTACACGTGAAGGCAAGTCATTGAAGCCCACCTATCTTGGTGAGATGACAACAAAGCTTATCATGGAAAACTTCCCCGATATTATAGACTATAAATTTACGGCACAGATGGAAGATAAGCTTGACGCTATTGAAAATGGAAACGACAATATGCTTCATGTTTTGTCGGATTTCTATGACGGCTTCAAGCTATGTCTTGAAAAAGCTGAAGAAGCTGCAAAGAAGGGCGAAATAGATATTCCTCCGGAAGAAACGGATATTATCTGCGAGCATTGCGGTGTTAAGATGATAGTTAAAAACGGCAGATACGGCAAGTTTGCCGCCTGCCCAAACTATCCCGAATGTAAGAACACAAAGCCCCTCGATAAAAACGGCAAACCTAAAGAACCCAAAAAGGAAAAAGACGAAAAAGACAGCAACGCTCCTACAGGTATGATATGCGAAAAATGCGGCTCGGAAATGGTTATACGTTCCGGTAAGTTCGGCTCATTTTACGCCTGCTCTGCATACCCAAAATGCCGCAACACCAAGCAGATAGCCAAAGAAACAGGGATAAACTGCCCCATCTGCGGTTCAAAAGTGATAACCAAACAGGGCGGTAAGAAGCATATTACCTTCTACAGCTGTGAAAAATATCCGGAATGTAATTTTTCCTCATGGGATATGCCCATAGGCGAAAAATGTCCCGAGTGCGGCGATGCGCTGCTTATAAAGAAAAGAAAAAAACTTGTATACTGCAGAAACGAGAAATGCAGTTACAGCCGTGAAGAAGAAAAAGTAAACAATGAAAAGTAATAAAATAAATGTATTCGGAGCAGGACTTGCAGGTTGTGAATCAGCTTACCAAGCCGCAAAAAAAGGTGTGCACGTAGACCTTTACGAAATGAAACCCAAGAAAAAAACCCCCGCCCACAATTCCGACTGCTTAGCTGAGCTTGTATGCTCAAACTCCCTTCGCAGTAATGTTTTGACAAATGCCGTAGGCCTCCTAAAAGAAGAGCTTCGCCTTATGGACTCTCTAATTATGAGGGCGGCTTATGCAACACAGGTAGAAGCGGGATCGGCTTTGGCTGTAGATAGATATAAGTTTTCCGAATATATAACAAACGAAATAAAGTCAAATCCGTTTATTAATCTTATTGAAGAAGAGGTCACATCTATTCCCCAAAACGAAATAACCGTTGTGGCAACAGGCCCCTTAACCTCTGACAGTTTTTCTGAATATCTCGAAGGCTTTCTCGGAAAGAGCCACCTCTCGTTCTTTGATGCCTCTGCACCCATTGTTGAATATTCAACACTTGATATGAATAAAATATATGCCGCCTCCAGATACGACAAGGGCGAAGCTTCATATCTCAATTGTCCCATGACAAAAGAGGAATACGACATATTTTATAATAATCTTATCAATGCGCAAGAGGCAAACTTAAAGGATTTTGACAACAACTCGCAGAAAAAGCCAAATGTTTTTGAAGGCTGCATGCCCGTTGAAGTTATGGCAAAACGCGGCTATGACACTCTTCGTTACGGACCTTTGAAGCCTGTAGGTCTTCCCGATCCAAAAACAGGTAAAGAGCCGTATGCCGTTATTCAGCTTAGACAGGAAAATGCTGAAAAAACTATGTATAACCTTGTAGGATTTCAGACCCATCTAACATTTGGAGAACAAAAAAGGGTGTTTTCCATGATTCCCGGACTTGAAAACGCAACATTTCTTCGTTACGGTGTCATGCATAGAAACACATTTATCAATTCTCCCGCCTGTCTAAACCAATTTTACGCTATGAGAAACAATGCAAATGTTTTTTTCGCGGGTCAGATAACAGGTGTTGAAGGCTATGTGGAATCTACCTCGAGCGGATTTGTTGCAGGCGTTAATGCTGCAAGATATGCTATGTGTGAAGAGCTTATTGATTTTCCGAATATTACCGCATTAGGCGCTTTAGCTCATTACATAAGCGATCAAAACGTAGTAAATTTTCAGCCTATGAACGCAAATTTCGGTCTTGTCGCAAACCTTGAGCAAAAGGTTAAAGGCGGAAAACGTTTTAGAAACGAAGCCTTGGCAAACCGTTCTATCGAATACATAAACAGTATAAAAACACAAATATAGTTACTCATAAATTTTAGGAGAAGAACATATGAGAATTATTCTTGACGTAATGGGCGCGGATAATACCCCTGAGAATTTTGTCGAAGGTGCTGTTATGGCAGTAAAGGAATTCGGCTGTGATATTACCCTTGTGGGAGATGAAATACAAATCCTTTCAGCTTTCGCAGAGCTCGGTCTGCCCATGGACAATATTGATATAGTTGACGCTCCCGAATTTATAACAATGGAAGATTCCGCTATGAGCGTTGTAAAAGAAAAGAGCACTTCCTCCATGCACGATGGTTTAAAAATGCTTGCAGAAGGCAAGGGCGATGCCTTTGTAAGCGCAGGCAATACAGGCGCTCTCCTTGCAGGCGCAACATTTATAGTCAGAAGAATTAGGGGACTACGAGCAGCTATCGGGACTATATTGCCCTTGGCTAAACCCATTCTGCTTGTTGACTCAGGAGCAAATATAAACGTTACCCCCGAAAACCTTGAACAGTTTGCAAAAATGGGCTCAATTTATATGGAAAGACTTTACGGAATAAAATCCCCCACCGTAGGCCTCCTCAACAACGGAACTGAACCCACAAAAGGAACTGACCTTCACAGAGAGGCAAACAAAAGATTGTCCGAATCCAATGTAAACTTTATAGGGAACATTGAGGGCAGAGATATTCCCTTTGCAAAATGCGACGTTATTGTTACCGACGGCTTTACAGGCAACGTTGTTCTAAAGCTGACCGAAGGCTTTGGTTCATTTATGATAGAGCAGCTGAAATCGTTGTTTACGACCAATATAGCAAGCAAGGCTTCCGCACTTGTCTTAAAAGGTACGCTTAAAGCCTTCAAAAAGAAGTTTGATGCTTCCGAATACGGAGGCGCGCCTTTGCTCGGAATTTCAAAACCCGTTATAAAAGCTCACGGCTCATCAAATTCAAAAGCGGTAAAAAATGCAATAAAACAAGCTATATATTACGTTAATACGGGTATAATCATAGAAATAGCACGCCAGTCCTCACAGCTTACAAAAAAAGAAACGGAAAAGTCAGGCGAAGAAAAATGAAAATAGATGATATAAACGAGCTTACAAGCATTATTCAAGGACTTGAAAGCAAGCTTAAATACAATTTTAAAGATAAACAGCTTCTCATAAAAGCTCTGTCGCATTCATCATTTGCAAACGAGCTTAAGTCAAAAAACATTAAGGTCGAATATAACGAAAGACTTGAGTTTTTCGGTGATTCGGTGCTCTCTCTGACAGTCAGCGAATATTTGTATACAAGCTATCCCGATCTGACTGAAGGCGAACTTTCAAAGGTACGCGCAGGAACTGTATGTGAAAAGGCTTTAGCAAAATTTGCAAGAGAGATCGATCTTGGAAAATATCTGTTTTTGGGACACGGAGAGGAAATAACACACGGCAGAGAAAGAGCATCGATACTTGCCGATGCCTTTGAAGCAATACTTGCCGCTATGTTTATCGATGGCGGTATTGAGCCGGTAAAGAGTTTTCTTCTTCCCTTTGCAACCGAAGAGATCAGGCAGATAATTGCCAGAGGCAATACTAAGGACTATAAATCAATGCTACAGCAATTCGTTCAGCAGGAACAAGGCGACGTACTTGAATATAAGCTTGTAAAAGAATCAGGTCCTGCACACGAAAGAATATTTGAGACCGAAGCCTCTCTCAACAACAATGTTATAGGAAAAGGTTCCGGAAAAAGCAAACGCGAATCAGAGCAAAATGCCGCAAAAGAAGCTTTAGCGCTCTTTGGTCAAGCATAGTTAGTTTTAATATTATTTTTTCTAAAAATAATATCTGCTTTGGCAAAAGAAGCTTTAGCACTATTTTACCAAGCATAGTTATTTTTGATATTATTTTTAAATAAAGAGTTGCACAGTAAAACTCAAAGCTGTCATCCTGAGCGAAGGCGTTTTACGCCGAAGCCGAAGGATCTCATAAAGCTTTCGGAAACTTAACGGGATCCTTCGACTCCAACGGTATACACCGTTTCCGCTCAGGATGACATTGAAAGTTTTTTACGAGAGACACTTAGAAACACTTGTAAAAAAATGAAAGCATAAAAGTACCACTCCCCTATTCTGCAGACAAAACATTTTGGAGAACAAAAAATTGAAACACGTAAATATACCGGTATTTATACCGCATTTAGGTTGCCCGAATGACTGCGTTTTTTGTAATCAGAAACGCATTTCGGGCACATCTTCTTTTAATAAAAATGACGTTGATACCATTATAAAAAAAGCTCTGTCTACTATTGACACCGAAAACTGCGAAACAGAGATTGCTTTTTTCGGCGGAAGCTTTACTGGTATCGACACAGCTGATATGATTTTCTTGCTTAAAACAGCTTACAAATACATAAGAAACGGACTTGTAAACTCTATCCGTCTTTCAACGCGTCCGGACTATATCAATGACGAAATATTAGAAATTCTGTCAAGCTACGGTGTAAAGAATATTGAGCTGGGACTTCAGTCAATGGACAATGATGTATTACTTCTCTCAAAGAGAGGACATACTGCTGAATGCGCTGTTGATGCCTGCAAAAAAATAAAACAGCATAACTTTAATCTTATAGGTCAAATGATGATAGGTCTTCCCGGCTCAACACTAGAAAAAGAGCTTTATACTGCCGAAATAATAGCAGAGCTGTGCGACGGAGCAAGGGTATATCCCACCGTTGTTTTAAGAGAAACCGAGCTTTGCAATATGGCTAAAAACAACAAATATTCGCCACTTAAATTAGATGACACGGTAATGCGTACAGGTGAAGTTCTTAGAGTTTTTGACAGAGCGGGCAAAGATGTCATAAGAATAGGTCTCCAGTCGGGAGACGAGCTGTACGACCCCGATGTAGTCTACGACGGAGACTACCATCCCGCAATCGGCGAGCTTGCGGAAAACTATGTTTTTTACAAAAGCATCTGCACACTTCTCGACAACATACCTACCAATACTTCAGGAAAAAATCTTATTGTTTATTGCCCTGTTGGCTGTGTGTCAAAGGTCATAGGTCAGAAAAAGATAAATAAAACAAAATTAATAAAAAATTATAATTTAAAATCAGTAAAAGCTGTTGAAAAAAATGACATTATAGGATATAATATTAAATTAGACATACTATGAACATATTTGTAAAAAACATCAGAAAGGGGACTATTGACGAAAATGCGATTGAAATCACTCGAACTGCACGGTTTTAAGTCTTTTCCCGATAAGACTACCATAAACTTTGATGACGGCATGACAGTCATAGTCGGCCCTAACGGAAGCGGTAAATCAAACATTTCGGATGCTATGCGTTGGGTTCTCGGTGAACTGTCAAGCAAGAATATTCGAGGAACCAAAATGGAAGATGTTATCTTCGGCGGCTCCGCCTCCCGCAGTCCTATGGGATATGCAGAGGTTTCTCTGCTTATAGATAATACGGGCGATGGAAACAGAATAGACATCGACTATGACGAGGTCGAGGTTACAAGAAGATACTACCGCTCGGGCGAAAGCGAATACATGATAAACCGTCGTCCCGCAAGACTGAAGGACATTCACGAGATGTTTATGAATACAGGTGTGGGTAAGACGGGTTATTCCATTGTCAGTCAGGGTAAAGCTGCAGAAATAATATCCCAAAAAAGCGACGAAAGAAGAAATATTTTTGAAGAAGCCGCAGGCATCTCAAAATACCGCTACAAGAAAAACGAGGCAGAACGTAAGCTTTCGTCCACAAACGATAATTTGGTTCGTCTCAATGATATAAAGTACGAGCTTGAAGGCAGAATAGGTCCGCTCGAAAAAGAGGCTGAAAAGGCAAAGAGATACCTTGAATTTTACGACAAGAAAAAAAGTGCCGATGTTTCCCTTTGGCTTTACGATACAAAGGAACTTCGTGAAAAACTGAAAAAGGCAGAAGACGATTTTGTTATTTCCGGCAAGGAGCTTGAAATTGCAGATGAAACTATTCAATCCCTCGAAAACCAGAGTGAAAGACTTTTTCTTTCATCACAGGAAAATAAAATAAGATCCGAAAAGAATATTACCGAGCTGCAAAATGCAAACGAAAAGAAATACGGTTATGAGGGAACACTTAAGGTTCTTGAAAATGATATAGAGCATATAAAACAGCTTAAGATACAGGCAGAAAATGAGCTTAAGCTTCGTCTCGAAGAAAAAGAAAACACTGAAAAGAGCTTGAACGAAGCAAATAACAGCCTTAATGCTCTTAAGAATAAGCTCTCCCTTTCCGAAGAAGAAAGAAATACAGCCGACACCCTTCTTGAAAACGCCCTGCTTGAACTTGTTGAGCTTGAAAAAAGTCTTGAGCAAACGGAAACTGTAATCCGAGAAAAAGAAGATGAGATCGTTAACAAGCAGCTCGAGCTTTCTTCCCTTTCAGGTTCAAGAAAAAGCGAGGACGAAAGATGCGAGACTCTCAGATCGGAAATAAAAGAGCTTGAACAGGCAACAGCTGTTTTAAGAGAACGTTCCGAAAAGACGGAAAATACCGTTTTCGGCTATCAGAAGAAAACAGACGAGGCAAAAAAAGCCGCAGATGAAGCAGATGCCAATATACCAAAACTGGACTTGCAAATCAAGGAATTAAACGACAGGCTAAATTCTCTTTATATTGATATGGCATCAAAAAAGCAACGCGCGGAGGCTCTGACAAGAATGGAAGAGCATTTCGAGGGTTATGCAAACAGCGTGCGTTTCATTATGGCAGAAAGCGCAAAGAATACCGTTTCAGGTATTTACGGTCCTGTGTCAAAGCTTATAAACGTTAGCAGAAAATATACAGTTGCAATAGAAACCGCGCTCGGCGGAAACCTGCAGAATATCGTTGTAAAAGACGAAGACTGCGCAAAGAAAGCTATTGCACTTCTCAAAGAAAGGAATGCCGGAAGAGCAACCTTCTATCCCCTTACCTCCATTCAGGTGCAGAAGCTTAATGTTGACCAAAAAACATTATCCTCGTATAAAGGCTGTATCGGCATTGCAAGCGGGCTTACCGAATGCGAGGAAAAATTTAAAACAATCAGCGAATTTCTTCTCGGCAGAACAGTCGTTTTTGACAATATCGACAATGCAAGCTATGCCGCAAAACAGCTGAACTACAAGGTAAGACTTGTTACCCTTGACGGTCAGCTTATTAATGCCGGCGGCTCCTATACGGGCGGCTCGGCAAAAAAAGACAGCGGAATGCTTACCCGTGTTTCCGAGATAGAAAGACTTAAGAAAGACTGCGAAAAACTTGCGTCTGATGCCGAAATAATAAAAACCGAAACCGAAAAGCTGAACAAAGAAAAAGATGCCTTTGCAAAGCAGCGCGATTCACATCTCGGCAACGCCTCACTGCTTACTTCCCTGCTTAATGCGGAAAATACCCAGTACGAGGTTCTGAGATCCCAGATATCTGCCGATGAAAAGACACTTTCGGAATTAAACAACGAGCTTGAAAGACTTGAAAGGGCAGACGACTTCTACCGCGAAAAGAAGCAGGCGATCGATAGTGAGATCGATGAAATAAACGCTCTCATCGAAGCAGGCAGAAAAGAATCTGAAACCAAAAAAGAAGAGATATCCAAGAAAAATACCGAAATAGAAACGCTCCGCGAAAGAAACAGCCTGTCCGTTGTCCGTCTTGCCGAGGACAGAAAGGATATGGAAAACCTGCAGAAGGCGGTAGAATCTGCCTCTGCTTTGCTGTTGTCGGTTACCGAGCGTATAACTCTCGGCAAAGGCGAGCTTGATGCGCTTGATACAAAAGCATCTAATGCAAATCTTAAGCGTGAAGCAACAAAAACAGAGCTTGAAAACATTCTGAATGACATCTCTGTTCTTGAAAAGGAAAAGGGAGATTATTCCGAGAAAAATGACGAATTTGAAAAAAAGATAAACGATCTCCGCGCAAAAATAAAAGAAAAAACCAACGACAGAGAACTTGTCTTCCGCGCTTATACAAAGCTTGAAGGTCTTTGTCAACAACTGAAGACAGACCTTGATAAATCAAGTGAACGTATTTGGGATGAATACGAGCTAACCTACACAACTGCAGAAGAACTTGAGCTGCCTATTGTTACAATAGAAAATAGATCGGAAACCTTCCGCCTGCTTACCGAATACAAGAGTAAACTTAAGGGACTCGGACATGTTAATGTAAGCGCTATTGACGAATATAAAGAAGTCAAGGAAAGATTTGACTTTATGCACAGCCAGATAACTGACCTTGAGGAAGCCGAAAAACAGCTTTCCGATATAATCGTTAAGCTTGAAGCTGAAATGCGTGAAAAGTTCTCACAAACTATGAAGGACGTCAATATGCATTTTAAAACGGTATTCCGCGAACTGTTCGGCGGCGGTACGGCAGAGCTTATTCTGACCAACCCCGATGACGTTCTCACCAGCGGTATTGACATCAATGTAGCGCCTCCCGGAAAGATAATCAAAAACCTTGTATCCCTCTCGGGCGGCGAACAGGCATTCGTTGCTATCGCTCTGTTCTTTGCAATACTTAAGGTCAATCCTACCCCATTCTGTATATTTGATGAAATAGAATCTGCTCTCGATGAAGTAAATGTTGTAAGATTTGCAGAATACGCCAGAAAATACTCAGATTCTACCCAATTCATTATGATAACACACAGAAGAGGTACAATGGAATCGGCTGATACCCTTTACGGTGTAACAATGTACGAAAAGGGCATTTCTAAAGTACTTACGGTTAATGTACGCGATATTGAAGAAAAGCTTGGTGTCAAGCTTGAATAGTAAAATACTTTTTAATTTTCGGAAAGGTTAATATATGTCTTTTTTTGAAAAACTGAAAGAAGGTCTGTCCAAGACCAAATCATCTATATTCGGTCAGGTGGATAACTTGTTCAAAGCTTTTGTTAAGGTAGACGAGGCGTTGCTTGAGGAGCTTGAAGAGCTGCTCATTGCGGCAGACGTAGGTTTTGAATCCACAGAGGAAATAATAGAAAAGCTTCGCAAAAAAATAAAAGATGAACGCTTGTCTGGGGCAGAAGAAACAAGAGAAGCCCTTATTAAAATATTAAAGGACATGATAGGCAACGGAGGCGAGCTTGAACTTTGCACCACACCATCGGTAATACTTGTTATCGGAGTAAACGGAGTAGGAAAAACAACATCTATAGCAAAAATAGCACACCACCTTATATCCTCGGGAAAAAAGGTCGTGCTTGCAGCCGGCGACACCTTCCGCGCCGCCGCTATAGACCAACTTCAGATTTGGGCTGACAGAGCAGGAGCTGACCTTATAAAAAACAATGAAGGCTCTGACCCTGCGGCAGTGGTTTTTGATGCGGTTTCTGCGGCAAAAAGCAGAAAGGCCGATGTGCTTATAATTGACACTGCCGGCAGACTTCACAACAAGAAAAACCTTATGGATGAACTTGCAAAAATAAACAGAGTTATAAACCGTGAATTACCCGATGCCTCAAGAGAAACATTGCTAGTTCTTGATTCCACAACAGGACAAAACGCCGTAAGACAAGCAAAAGAATTTAAAAACTCCGCCGATATCACGGGGCTTGTTCTCACAAAACTTGACGGAACGGCAAAGGGCGGTATAGTCTTCTCTATCAAAAATGAGCTTAACATTCCCGTTAAGTATATCGGAGTCGGCGAAAAAATAGACGATCTCCAGCCTTTCTCTGCTGATGAATTTGTAAAAGCTTTATTTGAATAAGGGTATGCTGTATGGATATAGTTTTGGCTTCAAGAAACAAAAAGAAAATAACAGAGCTTCAGGCAATGATGTCGGGGATCGACGGTCTTGATATCAAGATACTCTCCCTTGACGATATAGGTATTACAGAAGATATTGAGGAAAACGGACTGACGTTTGAAGAAAACGCAAGAATAAAAGCATCGGTCGGTGCAAAAGCAGGTTATATTACAATTGCCGATGATTCCGGACTTTGTGTTGATGCTTTAGACGGCGCACCGGGCGTACGTTCCGCAAGATTTTCCGGCGGCGGAGATGATGAAAACAACAAACTTTTACTAAAAATGCTTGAAGGTCTTCCAAAAGAAAAAAGAAGCGCCCGCTTTGTTACAAATGTTGTATGTATTTTTCCTAAACAAAGCAAAGAAATAGTAACAAAAGGCGAGGTAGAGGGGTATATCTCTGAATCTTCTGCAGGAACAAACGGCTTCGGCTACGACCCTTACTTTTTCTATCCGCCGTACAACAAAACCTTTGCACAACTTACATCTGAAGAAAAAAATTCTATCAGCCACAGAGGTAAGGCTATGAAAGCGTTTGCAGAACAACTGAAAAAGGCTGTCAAAGAATTTAATTTAGTATAACAAAAAGGATATAACACCATGCTTACATCAAAACAAAGAGCCTATCTCCGCGGACTTGCCGTTCATATTGATACTATTTTTCAGATAGGTAAGGGCGGAATTAATGAAAATATGACCGAACAAATTTCAAATGCTCTCGAAGCTCGCGAGCTTATAAAGCTTCGGGTGCTTGATAACTCAGGTTATTCGGCAAGAGAAGCGGCAGAGGAAATTTCCGTCGTTGTAGACGCTGAGGTAGTACAAACAGTAGGGACTCGTTTTGTTCTCTACCGTGAATCAAAAAAGAACAAAATAATAGAGCTTGTTTAATTATGGGTGATTTAAAGATAGGCATATACGGTGGTACTTTTGACCCCGTTCATTTGGGACATATAAGGTCGGCATTTGCTTTTCTGACGTCTTGTCAGCTTGACAGACTGTTTATTATACCGAACTTTATTCCACCGCATAAAACCATATTTGCAGGAGACGATCCAAAAATGAGAATGCAAATGCTTAAGATCGCTTTCAGTCCCCTGCCCTTTTATGACGATAAGATAATTATTTCTGATTTTGAGATCCGCAACCGTGAAACAAGTTATACATACAAGACTTTGGAACATTTTAAATGGATATCAAAGGATCTTACTATTCTATGCGGTACGGATAATTTTCTTAATCTTGAAAACTGGAAAAATTTTGAAAGAATATTTGAGCTTGCTTCTGTTGCCCACATCGTCAGACCGAACACTTATGACGAGTCGGAGGATATTCTGAAAACAAAAGCAAGATATAAAGAAAAATACAATGCAAGGCTCATAGATGTTCCTATGGCGCCCATCGAGCTTTCCTCGACAGAAATAAGGGAAAAAATAAAAAGACACGAAAATACATCCTCCCTTCTCCCTCCGGATGTCAGAGCTTTTATTGACAAATATAATTTATACGGTGAGCATAATGATTGATCTGCAAAAAAGAATACGCCCTCTTATGTCGGAATACAGATATAACCATACCTTATCTGTAGTGAACGAATGCAGTGAGTTGGCAAAGCTTTTCGGCATTGATGAAAGAATGCTTGTTATTGCAGCATATTTGCACGATGTTACAAAAGAAATACCTACGGCAGAACAGCTTCAGCTGTGCGAAGACATAGGGATAGCCATTGATGAGTGTACTCTGAATTCACCGAATACACTGCACTCGTTTTCAGCCCCCGCCCTCATAAAAAGAGATTTTCCCGAATATGCCGAAGACACTGTTTTGTCGGCTGTCAGATACCATACGACAGGCAGGGCGGATATGACATTATGCGAAAAACTGCTCTACTTGGCAGATTATATCGAACCCACAAGAAAATTTGAAGACTGTAAAAAATTACGTGAATATTTTTATACCAACACTTGCGATATATACAAAAAACTTGATGACACGATACTTTTATCATTAAAATACACTATATCGGATCTGCTGGAAAAAGGTGAATATATCCACCTTGAAACACTTAAAGCATACAACACACTTTTGAGAACACAGGAGATTAAAAATGGAAGAAAACAACATTCAACCCGAAATAGAAAAAACTGACAATAGATCAACCCCAAGAAAACCTCATAAGCTGAAAAAAAAGATCGGACTTGTTATTCTTGCGGTTGTACTTACATTGATATTGGCATTTATCGGCATTGCAGCTTATACCGTTCTTTTTCATGAGCCGGACACAGGCGCAAATGAGCCGCCTCCGTTTGATACAAGTGCTTTAATATCTCCCATTGCCCCCGAAACCAATAAAGATGCAAACGGTTCCGAAGAACCGACAGTGCCTGGTGAAACACAGCCGTCCGCAGAAACGCAAGAGCTCCGAAGCGAGCAGAAGATATTCAACTTTCTTTTTGTCGGTCAGGACAGAATAGCTCTCAATACCGATGTTATTATGCTCATCAGCTTTAACACAACAAAGAACACCGTAAATGTTCTTCAGATTCCCCGTGATACCTATATTGAGATAAGCACTTACAGCGGAAAGATCAACGGTCTTTACGCGCACTACTATCTCTCTAACGGCTACAACATTAAAGACGGTCTCAGAAAATTTGCAAACACTCTTGAACAAAGCCTGTGTATAAAAATTCACAATATCGGACATATCAACCTTGACGGCGTCGTTGCTATTGTTGATGCAATAGGTGGTGTTGATGTCAATGTGCCGGCAGCAATAACCTATTATGATCAAACCTTGAAACAAAATGTTACGATCCCTGCAGGCAAACAGCATCTCAACGGCACGCAAGCCGAGAGATTTGTCAGACACCGTTCAAGCTATCTTCAGGCAGATATCGGCAGGATCGACGCGCAAAAAGCATTTGTCAGCGCTTTTATTCAAAAGCTTAAATCAAGCTTTAATGCAAGTACAGTATCCAAATTCGTAGATATTGCTTTTAAAAACGTAACCACCGATGTATCTCTTGCAGACGCTGTATTTTACGCAAAGCAACTTCTTAAGGTTGATATGAATGAGATCAACCTCATGTCCATGGTAGGAAGAGGCGCTATGTCGAATCCCGACGGAACGGGACTGTCTTTCTGGATAATGGTCAGAAAAAACATATGCGAAATGATTAATACATATTTCAATATCTATGATTTTGAAATAACCGATGCCATATTCGACCCTAATCGCATATTTACAAGCACCATCAGATATCCGCACATAAATTATATTTACACAAGACAGGACATTTCGACTGACGATCCCCACAGCGCAGGAGATATCAACGATAGTTCAATTCATATTCCACACTTTTAACCCCCTTTCAACGCAATTTAGGAGAATAAAATGGATAGAAAAAAAACAAGGAAAACAAAAAGCAAAGTAGGAATTATTATTCTATCGATATTTCTGGTAGTAATCATAGCAGTTATATCAGTTATAGCATATACAGTCGCTTTCCACAAGCCCGACAACGGTAACAATAATCCTATATTTAATACAGAAGGACTTATTCCCGCGACCGATGATGAACCGTCGGAAACGGTAAACGGAGGTCAAAGCTCCGACACTCCTACCCCCGAAAAGGATGAAATGTTTAACTTTCTGATTCTCGGAAGAGATAAAGTAGCTCTTAATACCGACGTTATTATGCTGTTGAACTTTAATGTAACCACCGGAAAGCTTGCAATTATGCAAATACCGAGAGATACTTATGTATGTATAAACAACTATGGCTACAAGTTAAACTCTGTATACGGTCATTATTACAATGAGGCTGTAGCAAAAAAAGAAAAAGATCCTGAAGACTATGGTTTGACAAAGCTTTCTGAGTTACTGGAACAAAATCTTTGTCTGAACATCCACTATTACGCAATGGTCAACCTTGAAGGCTTCCGCAATATAGTCGATATCCTCGGCGGAGTTGAAGTTGATATTCCTGAAGATATGTACTATGTTGATGATGATCAGGATCTAACGATTAACCTAAAAAAAGGCAAACAGATTCTTGACGGTGTAAAAGCGGAGGGGTTTGTCCGTTACAGAATAGGATATGTCCAGGCTGACATTGGAAGAATGGATGCGCAGAAAATATTTATGAGCGCGCTTCTCAAAGAGGTTAAAGATCACTTCAACATTTCTACCGTTGTAAAAATGGCAAGTGAGGTCTTTGAAAATATCAAAACCGATGTCGGACTTGACGATATGGTATATTTTGCAAAAAATCTTCTTTCTATGGATCTGGAAAACATGTCTTTTATGAGCATATCGGGTTATTCGCCCACCCCCCCGGAGAATTCTGTGTGGTATTATGTTATCAACCGACAGGGTACTCTCAATCTTATAAACAAATATTTTAACATTTATGATTTTGAAATTACAGATACTATATTTGACAGAAACAGAATTTTTTCCGGTTCAAAACATGCAACCTATCTTACTCCCTATTATAATGCTGATCCGTCAACCGTTATAGGCGGCGATGTTAATTCAGCAGAGGATATCACTCAAGGCTCCATCACAATACCAAGAGTATAATATAATTTTTTGAAAGGTTATTTATGAACACAGAAAACAAAACAAACGAAATAACTCCCCGTATGCTTGCGGAATTTATTGTAAAAACGCTGGATGCAAAAAAGGCACGGAATATTAAGCTTCTCCGCATTGATGACAAGACAGTTCTTGCAGACTATTTTGTAATTTGCGGGGGCAACTCCAATACACAGATACGTGCGCTTGCAGGAGAAGTTGAAGAAAAGCTTGAGGAAATGGGTATAGAACCACACCATATTGAAGGTTTTAACGAAGCAAGCTGGACAGTTCTCGACTACAGCTCAGTTATCGTTCACATTTTCAACAGAGAGGCAAGAGAATTTTACAAGCTTGAAAAACTGTGGAGCGATGCAGAAGATATTGACATATCAGATCTTTTGATATAAACTATTGATTAATTGAAACAAAAAGATAAAACTTGAAAGGTCAGGAACACCGATTATGAAATATAATTTTTCCGAAACCGAAAAAAAATGGCAAAAAAAATGGGAAGATGAAAAAATCTTTCTTGCCGACGATTCGGACAAAACAAAAAAGAAATTCTACGGCCTTGTAGAATTTCCATACCCCAGCGGCGCCGGTATGCACGTTGGTCATATTAAGGCTTACTCCGGACTTGAAGTTATTTCAAGAAAGAGAAGAATGGAAGGCTACAACGTACTCTTCCCTATAGGTTTTGACGCCTTCGGTCTGCCTACCGAAAACTACGCTATAAAAACAGGCATACATCCCAGAAAGGTCACAGACGATAATATAGTAAGATTTACAGACCAGCTTAAACGCGTAGGTTTTTCTTTCGATTGGACAAGGGTTGTTGATACAACACAGGAAGACTACTACAAGTGGACACAGTGGATATTCCTCAAAATGTTTGAAAACGGTCTTGTTTTCAGAGACACCGCTCTTGTAAACTATTGCCCTCACTGCAAAGTAGTTCTTTCAAATGAAGATTCACAGGGCGGCAAGTGCGACATCTGCCATACGGATATAGTTCAAAAATCAAAAGATGTTTGGTATCTCCGTATTACCGAATATGCAGACAAGCTTCTTCAGGGACTTGATAATGTAGACTATCTGCCAAACATTAAAATGCAGCAGGTAAACTGGATAGGCAAGTCTACCGGCGCATTCGTAAACTTTAAGATTGCAAATAAAGAAGATACACTCCGTATCTATACAACACGTCCCGATACACTTTTCGGTGTTACATTTATGGTTATCGCTCCCGAGCATCCCATTATCGAAAAGCACAGATCTGAGATAAAGAATATAGCAGACCTTGATGCATACAAAGAAGAGTGCGCAAAGAAGACCGAATTTGAGCGTACACAGCTTGTCAAAGAAAAAACAGGCGTAAAAATTGACGGTCTTTCGGCTATTAACCCAATCAACAATAAAGAGATCCCGATATACATTTCCGACTATGTTATGATGGGTTACGGTACGGGTGCTATTATGGCAGTTCCCGCGCATGACGAAAGAGACTATGACTTTGCAAAGAAGTTTGGTATTGATATAATTGAGGTTATTAAGGGCGGAAACATCGAAGAATCTGCTTATACCGGTGACGGAGAAATGGTAAATTCGGAGTTTCTCAACGGTCTTACAAATAAAAAGGACTCAATTGCAAAGGTGCTTGAATACCTTGAAGAAAAGGGTATAGGCGAAAAGGGCGTTCAATATAAGATGAAAGACTGGGCATTTAACCGCCAGAGATATTGGGGCGAGCCAATTCCGATAGTTCACTGTCCTGTTTGCGGTATGGTTCCCGTTCCCTACGAAGAACTGCCTTTGAGACTTCCCGAGGTTTCAAACTTTGAACCCGGTGAAGGCGGCGAATCTCCCCTTGCAAAGATAGATTCATATGTAAATTGCACATGTCCCAAGTGCGGCGCTGCAGCAAAGAGAGAGACCGATACAATGCCCCAGTGGGCAGGTTCATCCTGGTACTTCCTCCGTTACATCGACCCTCACAACGACAAGGCGTTTGCAGATAAAGAAAAGCTTAACTACTGGATGCCTGTCGACTGGTATAACGGCGGCATGGAACACGTAACCAGACATATGATATATTCAAGATTCTGGCATCAATTCCTTTACGACATAGACGCTGTTCCCATGGCTGAACCTTATGCAAAGAGAACTGCTCAAGGTCTTATCCTCGGTCCTGACGGCGACAAGATGAGTAAATCTAAGGGTAATGTTGTCGACCCCAACAATGTTGTTGACGAATACGGCGCTGATGTTCTCCGTGTATATATTCTGTTTATGGGCGACTACGCAAGTGCGGCGCCTTGGTCAGAAAACAGTGTTAAGGGTTGTAAGCGTTTCCTTGACAGAGTTGCCTCTATGACAGACCTTATTAATGGCAATGGTGTTACAAAAGAGCTTGAAAGCGCATTCCATAAAACAATTAAAAAGGTTACGGGCGACATTGAGGAGCTGAAATTTAATACAGCTATTGCCGCTATGATGACCTTGACAAATGATATCTATGATAAAGGCAGTATAACAAAAGACGAGATGATGACCTTTGTTAAGCTTCTCTGCCCATTTGCTCCCCACATTTGTGAAGAAATATGGGAAGAACTCGGCGGCAATGGATTCTGCTCACTTGCTGAATGGCCTTCATATGATGAAGCAAAGACCATCGACAGCACTGTTGAAATTGCAGTCCAGATCAACGGTAAGCTCAGAGGCACTATCATGATACCCGCCGATATCTCAAAAGAAGATGCCTTAGAAACAGTTAAAAACGACGAAAAAATCAAGCCTTTTATCGAAGGTAAGACTGTTATCAAAGAAATCTTTGTACCCAAAAAACTTGTAAATTTGGTAGTTAAATAACTTAAATTTAACTTTTTGTAAAAAAAATGCTAAATAAACTATTGACATATCAAAGGTAAAAGAGTATAATATCCTTTAGGAATGGTGACATTCTCTTTTCCAGAGTATGGAGGGAGGGAAAACAAAATGGCAGAAATTAAAGTCAAAGAAAATGAATCTCTTGACAGTGCTCTTCGCAGATTCAAAAGACAGTGTGCTAAATCCGGTGTTCTTGCCGAACTCCGCAAGAGAGAGCATTATGAAAAGCCCAGCGTAAAACGCAAGAAGAAATCCGAAGCAGCTCGTAAGCGTAAGTTCAAGTAATTTACGAAAGTTTATTTTCATTTTGAACAACTAAAACCCTTTTAGACGAAAGCCTAAAAGGGTTTTTAAATTTTTCCATGGCAAACAGCCTACTCTATTTATATAACGCTAAACAACTGATAAGCAACAATCATTAAAAATCGGTTGCAAAAAAATACAAGCTGTGATATAATTATATTTAAGTTAATTGACATATTTTAGGAGTGAAAAAGTATATGCTTTCTACCATATATACAGCAGGTGTAATGGGTATTGACGGGTATGAGGTTACCGTAGAATGTAATATGCAGGATAAGATACCCTGCTTTGAAATTGTCGGTCTGCCCGATGCTGCAGTTAAGGAAGCCGAAAAGAGAATTCAGGCGGCTTTGGAAAACAGCGGTTTTCTCTTCCCCGATTCAGCAATCGTTATAAACCTTGCCCCTGCGGATATGAAAAAAGAAGGCTCTACCTTTGATATGGGACTCCTTACCGCCATTCTGCACAGCGGCGGAATGGTAAAAAAATCATTAGATTTTGGAGATAAATGCTTTATAGGCGAGCTGTCCATGTCGGGCAGCTTCAGAAGTGTCCGAGGCGTTTTGTCAATGGTGCTTTGCGCAAAAGAAAAAGGTAGGAAAGAAATTTTTGTTCCGTTTGACAATGCAAAGGAGGCCTCGGTTGTTTCCGGAATAAAGGCATATCCCGTACATAATATACGAGAGCTTGTCGAACATCTTAACGGAAAGAAAGCTATCCCTCCCGTTGAATTTGACCGAAGTATTTTCGAAAGACAAAGAGACAGCACAAAGATGGATTTTTCCGACGTTAAGGGACAGGAAAAGGCAAAACGCGCGCTTGAAATTGCAGCGGCAGGCAACCATAACGTGCTCCTTATAGGCCCTCCCGGAACGGGCAAAAGTATGCTTGCAAAGCGTATTCCCTCCATTCTCCCAAAGATAACCTTTGATGAAGCTGTTGAGTCGACCAAAATACACTCCATTGCAGGAACTTTGCCAAACGATTCTCTTATAGTCGAGAGACCTTTCCGTTCTCCACATCATACAATGTCATCAGTGGCATTATCGGGCGGCGGCAGAATTCCCATGCCGGGCGAATTGTCCCTCGCGCACAATGGAATACTCTTCCTCGACGAGCTTCCCGAATTCAGCAAGAGCGCAACCGAGGTATTACGCCAGCCCCTTGAAGACGGCAGTATTACAATAACAAGAGCCGCAGGTCATTTCACGTTCCCCTCCACATTTATGCTTGTGTGCGCTATGAACCCCTGCAAATGCGGATATTACGGACACCCCACTAAAAAATGTACCTGTAAGCCCGAGGATATAAGAAAATACATATCAAAAATCAGCGGTCCGCTTATCGACAGGATAGATATACAGCTTGAAGTCTCTTCCCTTTCATATAATGAGCTGTCCGATACAAAACCGGCAGAAAGCTCGGAAGAAATAAGAAAAAGAGTGGACACGGCAAGGGCAAGAGCCGTTGAACGCTTCAAAAACGACACGACATATGCAGGAAAAACAATATATTCAAATGCGGATATGACCAGCACACTTATCAGAAAATACTGCGTGCTTGACAGCGATGCGCATAACCTGCTCCGCGCGGCATTTGACAAAATGGGTATGTCGGCAAGAGGCTATGACAGAATACTCCGTGTTGCTCTGACTATCGCCGACCTTGACAACAGCGACAGAATACAGGTCAAGCATATTGCAGAGGCTATTCAGCTCCGCTCGCTTGACAGAAAATATTTCTCGTAAAAATATAATACGCAATATCAAAAATCAATTTGACAAATATAGATATCAGTATATAATTTTTATTGTAATCAAAAAACATAAAGGAGATAGTATTTATGAAAAACGTCGGTTACTATAACGGTGAAATAGCAGCCCTTGAAGATCTGAAAGTATCGGCTCTCGACCGTGCCGTTTACTTCGGAGACGGTGTTTATGATGTTGCATTTATCCACAACAGAAAGCCTGTTGACCTTGACGACCATTTGGACAGATTTTACAACAGCTGTAAGCTTCTTAAAATTGAAATAGACAAAACAAGAGAAGAAATGGAAAACATCTTCCTTTCTCTCATAGAAAAGGCTGACGAATCGGAGACCGATTTTATCCTCTACTGGCAGATGTCAAGAGGTAATTCTCCGAGAGCTCACGTTTTCCCCGAATGTAAAAAGCCTTCGCTCTTTGCATATATTACACCCAAAAAAATAGGCGATCAGTCAAGAAAAGTCAAATTTCTTACCCAAGAAGATAACCGCTTCTATCTCTGTAATATAAAAACAATAAACCTTATTCCCAACGTTCTCGCAAGCGAAGCCGCAAAGCAGGCAGGCTGTGATGAAGCTATATTCCATAGAGGAAACATTGTTACTGAGGGAAGCCACACAGCAAACTTTATTATCAAAGACGGTGTTGTTATAACACACCCTCTCGACAATTTGATTCTTCCCAGCATAACAAGAAAACACATTCTTGAAATATGCCGTGAAAACAACATCCCTTGCGAAGAAAGAGAATACACGCTTGACGAACTGTTCAACGCAGATGAAATATTAATGGGAAGCACAACATCGGTACTTCTTGCGGGAGACGAGATAGACGGCAAGCCTGCAGGCGGTAAAAACCCCGAGCTTGTAAAAAAACTTCAGGACCTTTACTTTGAAAAACATATAATGAGATAATGTATAAGTATTTACAAACCTGTCCTCTCCTCCTTTTATAGGGATAGCGAAGCGGCGGCGAGCTAGTGAAAAAACACACTTCACCTCTGCGTACTTTATGTGTACTAACAGAGGTGAAGTATTTTTTATTACATAAATAAACCAACAAAAACGAGTAACAGCGGAAATATAAAAAATACAACAAATAGCCTTTTATACACTTTTTTATGCATAAACACAGATTTATGCATTTTTATTTTATGCTTATATTATTACATTAAATTGTGCATAAAAAGACAAGCCTGAAAAATAAACAAAAACACGCTTGTATTACTGTTTTTTTCGGTAATTTTGTGTATATCGGCAACAAAAAATGTAAATAAATTATGAATTTAGAAAATATACCCTTTTTGCCCTTGACAAATGTGTATAACACGTGTATAATGTGTGCATAAACAAAAAAACAAGTGAATATTTATTCACCACATAAAAGGAGTTATTTATTATGAATAAAGAAAACATCAAAAAAGTCGTACTTGCATATTCCGGCGGTCTTGATACATCAATCATTATTCCGTGGTTAAAGGAAAACTACAACAACTGTGAGGTTATTGCGGTTTCCGGTAACGTAGGACAGGCTGACGAGCTTGAAGGTCTCGAAGAAAAGGCTCTCAAGACAGGTGCTTCAAAGCTCTACGTTCTCGACCTTACAGATGAATATGTTGACGAATACATTATTCCCACAATGAAAGCGGGCGCTGTTTACGAAGAATATCTCCTCGGCACAAGCCATGCTCGTCCCTGCATTGCAAAAGGTCTTGTAGACATTGCGCTCAAGGAAGGCGCAGACGCTATCTGCCACGGCTGTACAGGTAAAGGTAACGACCAGGTTCGTTTTGAGCTTACCATTAAGCACTTCGCTCCCAATATGCCCATTATCGCTCCTTGGAGAGAATGGGACATTAAATCCCGCGAAGAAGAGATTGAATACGCAGAAGCTCACAACATCCCCCTTAAGATAAACAGAGAAACAAACTACTCTAAGGACAAGAACCTCTGGCATCTCTCCCACGAAGGTATGGACCTTGAAGATACAGGAAACGAACCTCAGTACGAAAAACCCGGCTTTCTCGAAATGGGCGTATCTCCAATTATGGCTCCCGATACCCCCGCTTACGTAACACTTGACTTTGAACAGGGTGTTCCCGTAGCTCTCGACGGCGAAAAGATGTCTGCAAAGAACATTATTCTCAAGCTGAATGAGATCGGCGGCGCAAACGGCATTGGTATTATTGACATTGTTGAAAATCGTCTTGTAGGTATGAAATGCCGCGGCGTATACGAAACCCCCGGAGGTACAATTCTTTACAAGGCTCACAGCGTTCTCGAAAGCATCTGCCTCGACAAGATGACACTTCACGAAAAACAGAGATTGTCCATCACATTTGCAGAACTTGTTTACAACGGTCAGTGGTTTACTCCCCTCCGCGAAGCTTTGAGTGCATTTGTTGACAAGACACAGGAAAAGGTTACAGGTAAAGTAAAGCTTAAGCTTTACAAGGGTAACATGATCAACGCAGGTGTATGGTCTCCCTACACACTGTACAGCGAAGAGATCGCAACATTCGGCGAAAGCGACTACAACCAGAAGGATGCAGAAGGCTTCATCAACCTTTACGGTCTTCCCATCACGGTTCAGGCTCTCGTTGACAAGAAGAATAACAATAAGTAATTCTTAAACCAAAACAATTAATAAGGGGCTGTCAAAAAAAGATTAGTCCCTTATAACCTTTTTAAATTGATAGCAAATTGATAGGAGTGAATTATTCTCTATGGCAAAAATGTGGGCAGGAAGAACAGGCGGCATTACCGAAAAGCTGGCTGACGACTTCAACTCATCAATAAGATTTGACTGCAAAATGTACCGTGAAGATATTACGGGAAGCATTGCTCATGCAAAAATGCTTGCAAAATGCGGTATTATAGAGTACGAGGATGCCGAGACTCTTGTTAAGGGTCTTGAAGGTATTTTAAATGACATAGATAACGGCAACCTTGATTTCGATCCCGACTGCGAAGATATTCATATGTTTGTCGAACAGGTACTTACTGAAAGAATAGGTGACACGGGCAAGAAGCTTCATACAGCAAGAAGCAGAAACGATCAGGTCGCTCTTGACCTCCGTATGTATCTACGCGCACGCACAAATGAAATAATTGAAAAAACAAACGCTCTTATCAGCTCATTTACAGAAAAGGCAGAAGAATACAAGTCTGCAATTATGCCCGGTTACACACATTTGCAGAGAGCGCAACCCATAACTTTCGGTCATCACCTTATGGCATACGCCATGATGCTTCTCAGAGATGTTGACAGACTTAAGAATTGCAGGAAGAGAATGAACATATCTCCAATCGGCTGTTGCGCATTGGCAGGTACAACCTACAACACAGACCGCCGTTATGAAGCAGAGCTTCTCGGCTTTGAAGGCATTGCGCTGAACAGCCTTGACGGTGTATCTGACAGAGATTTCAGCGTTGAGCTTATGAGCGATATTGCTCTTATTATGATGCATCTTTCTAGATTTTCTGAAGAGCTTATCCTCTGGTCAAGCTGGGAATTTAAGTTTGTTGAATTATCCGACTCATACACCACAGGCTCGTCAATTATGCCTCAGAAGAAAAACCCCGACATGGCAGAATTGGTAAGGGGCAAGACGGGCAGAGTTTATGGCAATCTTACAACACTTTTAACAGCATTGAAAGGTCTCCCACTTGCATATAACAAGGATATGCAGGAGGATAAGGAATGTGTTTTTGACTCTGTCGAAACGGTTATTATGTGCCTTGATATTACAAAAGGCATGATCAAAACCATGAAGGCTCTTCCCGACAACATGATGAAAGCAGCGCAAAAGGGTTTTATCAATGCAACAGACCTTGCTGACTATCTTGTAAAAAAGGGTATGCCCTTCAGACAGGCTTACAAGATTTCAGGCAGTATCGTGGCAGACTGCATAAAGACAGACCGTGTTCTCGAAACTCTCCCTCTTGAAGAATACAAGGAATACAGCGATATATTTGAAGATGACCTCTATAACGAGATTGACCTTAAGACATGTGTAAAAAAACGAATCAGTGAAGGCGGTACTTCGGTAAGCTCAGTTGAAGCACAGATAAAATATGTGAAAGAAGTATTAGGAATATGAAAAAGATATTTATTGACGGAAGTGCCGGCACAACGGGACTGCGTATATATGACAGACTATCAGACAGAGAAGATATTGAGCTTATTATCCTCGATGATGAAAAAAGAAAAGACTTAAAATACAGAAAAGAAGCGTTGAACTCCTGCGATATTGCGTTTTTATGTCTCCCGGATGATGCGGCAAGAGAAGCAATAACCTTAATAGATAACCCAAACACAGCAGTAATAGATACCTCTACCGCACACAGAACAAATACCGATTGGACATACGGATTCCCCGAAATTGCAGATTTCAGAGAAAGGGTCGCAAGCTCAAAGAGAGTTGCAAATCCCGGATGCCATGCAAGCGGATTTGTTGCGCTGGTTCAGCCGCTTGTTAATGCAGGAATTATAAAGAGTACAGCAACCCTCACCGCTTTTTCACTTACAGGCTACTCGGGCGGCGGCAAAAAAATGATAGCCGAATACGAATCGTCAGACCGTTCTCCCCTTTTGAAGGCTCCCCGGCAGTACGCACTGACACAACAGCACAAGCACCTGAAAGAAATAGTTGCAATATGCGGACTTGAAAACGCTCCCGCGTTCTGCCCCATAGTAGGCGACTTTTACAGCGGTATGGAAGTTACAATACCCCTATTTGCAACCGATATAAAAGGTAACATCAACGATATAAAAATACTTTACAAAGAATTATACAACACCTCACTGCTCCACTACGACGAGGAAGAGGAAAGCGGATTTATGTCAGCAAGCTACCTTTCGGGATTTGACGATATGCAGATAAGCGTTAAGGGTAATGATGACAGAATACTGCTCATTGCAAGATTTGACAATCTCGGCAAGGGCGCGTCAGGCTCTGCTATACAGAATATGAATATCCTTATGGATATCGACGAAACAACAGGACTTAAACTTTCAAAGGAGATAAAATAAATTATGAAGACGATTACAGGCGGTGTATGCGCCGCAAAAGGCTTTAAGGCAAGCGGTATTCACTGCGGTATCCGCAAGAACCGCACAAAGAAAGATTTAGCTCTTATCTACAGCGAGACTGTCGCAAATGCGGCGGCAACATATACAACAAACCTTGTTAAGGGCGCTCCCCTTACGGTTACAAAAAATCATATCGCAGACGGCAAAGCGCAGGCTGTTATATGCAACAGCGGTAACGCCAATACCTGCAATGCAAACGGTATCGAAGTTGCAGAAAAAATGTGCGAGCTTCTTGCAAACGAGCTTAACATCAATGCAAACGATGTAGTTGTCGCATCCACCGGTGTTATCGGTCAGCCTCTCCCCCTTGAGCCTATCGAAGCAGGCGTTAAGCCTCTCG
>JAZRIJ010000021.1:0-16928 GCA_045645205.1 Eubacteriales bacterium | reverse complement strand
TTCACTATTACTTATAACTTAAATTCAATTACTTATAACTTAAATTCAATTTGTTACCTCCCTAATTGTATTTCAAATTTTAAAATTATGTTATATTTTTTAGAAATGACTTGTATTTTTCCTTAAAATGGTATAGAATAACATACAGCAAAAATAAAGAACAAATATAAATTCGGAGGAATTTGAAATGTCAGTAAAAGTTGCAATTAACGGCTTCGGTCGTATCGGTCGTCTCGCATTCAGACAGATGTTTGGTGCAGAAGGTTATGAAGTTGTTGCTATCAACGATCTTACCTCTCCCAAAATGCTCGCACACCTTCTCAAGTATGATACAGCACAGGGCAAATACGCTCTTGCAGATACTGTATCCTACAAAGAAAACGTAGATGCAGAAGGCAAAGTATGCGGTGGTTCTATCACAGTTGACGGCAAAGAAATCACTATCTATGCAGAAGCTAAAGCAGCAAACCTTCCTTGGGGCGAAATCGGTGTTGGCGTAGTTCTCGAATGCACAGGCTTCTACACATCTAAAGATAAGGCACAGGCTCACATTGATGCAGGCGCAAAGAAAGTTGTTATTTCTGCTCCCGCAGGCAATGACCTTCCCACTATCGTTTACAGCGTAAACGAAAACACACTCACAAAAGAAGACAAGATCATCTCTGCTGCATCTTGTACAACAAACTGCTTGGCTCCTATGGCTAAGGCTCTCAATGACTATGCTCCTATCCAGAGCGGTATTATGTCTACTATCCACGCTTTCACAGGCGACCAGATGGTTCTTGACGGTCCTCACAGAAAAGGCGACCTCAGACGTGCAAGAGCTGCTGCAGTAAACATTGTTCCTAACTCTACAGGTGCTGCAAAGGCTATCGGTCTCGTTATCCCCGAACTCAACGGCAAACTTATCGGTTCTGCACAGAGAGTTCCCGTTCCTACAGGTTCTACAACAATTCTTGTTGCTGTAGTTAAGGGCGAAAACGTAACAAAAGAAGGCATCAACGCTGCTATGAAGGCTGCATCATCTGCTTCCTTCGGATACACAGAAGAAGAACTTGTTTCTTCCGACATTATCGGTATCACATACGGTTCTCTTTTTGATGCTACTCAGACAATGGTATCTAAGATCGGCGATGATCTCTATCAGGTACAGGTTGTTTCTTGGTATGACAATGAAAACTCTTACACATCTCAGATGGTAAGAACTATCAAGTACTTCGCTGAACTTTAATTCAGATATTTAAAAGACGTTGCACTTCAAAATGCAACGTCTTTTTTATTTTCTCTTAAACCTTGCAACAAAGAAGCCGTCAGTTTTATTTATGTCGGGAAAAAAGGTAAACATACCTTTTTTCGACTTTATACCATTTCCAAGGTTAAAATCATAAGGCTCAAACTCTTTGTGTTCAGTTAAAAATTTTTCAACAACATCTTCGTTTTCACGTTTATTCAATGTACAGGTGGAATACACGAACACACCGCCATGTTTTACATAATTTGAAGATGCGCTAAGAATTTTGTACTGAATTTCAGGCAATCTTTCAATTGCTGATTTTTCTTTATATCTAAGGTCAGGTTTTTTAGCTATAACCCCAAGTCCTGAGCAAGGTGCGTCTACCAGCACTCTGTCAGCACAACCCTTTAATTCTTCAAAACATGCTCTGCCATCGTGCTCTTTTGTCTCTATAATTTCAATACCCAGTTTTTTTGCGCCTTTATTAACAAGAGATAGTTTGTTTCCATGAAGGTCAAATGAATATACCTTTCCTATGTTTCCCATATTAAGCGCAATAGAAAAGCTTTTACCTCCCGGACAGGAACAGGTGTCGATAACAACATCTCCCGGCAAAGCTCCTAAAAACTCAGTGCATAGCTGTGATGCCTCATCCTGCACATAAACTCTTCCGTCATGTAATATCTCCAAAGATGACACTGGACAGGATTGCAAAACCCTTATTGCATTTTTCGCATATATGCCCTTATCCGCTTTTATTTCTTTATCCGAAAGGTATTTAAGAACACTATCAATATCGGATTTAAGCGTATTCACCCTCAATGTCATATTAGGAGCTAAATTAAGAGCAGAAAGCAGCTTTTCACATTTCTCATAGCCATAATCCTTAAGCCACATCTCACACAGCCATTCGGGATATGAATACATAACAGACAGATATTTTACAGGTGTTTTTTCTTTATCGGGATAAACTATTTCTTCTTTTTTTCTTACTGCCTCACGCAAGAGAGCATTTACAAAGCTTGATGCGCTTCTTTGGTTATTCTTTTTACAGAGCTCAACGCTCTCATTGCAAGCCGCATGATCCGGCACACTGCCCATATACATTATCTGATAAATACCCATTCTTAAAATAACAAGTATTTCTTTGTCTATCTTATTAATTCTCCTGGCCGAGAAGCAGGAAATTATGTAGTCAAGAGTTATTTTCCTCTCTATTGTACCATATACAAGAGTAGTGTAAAAAGCACGGTCCCCTCCCGTTATGCCGTGCTTTTCTATAGCTGAATCAATTTCAATGTTTGGATAGCTTTGGTTTTTCTCGCATTTAAGCAAAGAATTAAACGCAATATCTCTTACCGTGAACATTTATCTTCTGCCTCTCCTGTTTCCGACTATAACAAGCAGTCTTAAAAGCTGTGCCAATGCTGTCGCCAATGCCGCAACATATGTTATAGCGGCCGCACTGAGTACCTTTTTTGAGCCTTCTATTTCACCTGAACCAAGTATACCAGTATTCTCAAGAGCATTCAGCGCACGATTGCTTGCGTTAAACTCTACAGGCAGGGTTACAAGCTGAAAAACAGCCACCGTCGCATAAAAGATACAGCCTATATATGCAAGCTCGTAAAATGAGAGAATAACGCCGATAAGCACCAAGGGAATAGCAAGCCTTGAGCCGATATTGGTTACCGGTATAATAGCCGCGCGCAGCTTCATGGGAGTATACCCAACAGCGTGCTGTATTGCATGCCCAGATTCGTGAGCGGCAACACCTATAGCCGCAACGGATGTACTGTCATATACACTTTCGGACAAGTTTACCGTATTGGTTTTCGGGTCAAAATGGTCTGTCAAGTTACCCGAAACGCGATTTATCATAATATTTGAAAGACCGTTTGCATCAAGTATTCTTCTTGCCGCCTCATGACCTGTCATTCTTCTTGCAGATAAAACCTTGCTGTATTTTTTAAATGTGGACTGCACCCTTGTCTGCGCCCACAACGCCAAAACAAGAGCAGGAACAACAAATATCAAATAAGTATAGTCAAAATACATACATTTTTACCTTTTCCTAAAAATAATATTTATTTTTCAAGTGTAAACACATCACCCTCGGAAATCTTTCTTCCGTTTATAAAATCAGACGCCTTCATTCTGCCCTTTCCCTCGGGAAGTACTCCATCAATGCCTATAACACCGTCTGATGTCGCAACATATATATTGCCTTTTTCAAGTGAAACAACCGTTCCGGGAGTATTATTTGTCTTTTTGTCGGTTAAAAACGAGGAAACAAACTTTATCATTCTGCCGTTAAGATACGCAAAAGACAGCGGAATGGGAGACATACCTCTTATCTGGTTGTGTACAGACTCCGTAGGTTTTGCAAAATTAAGAAGACAGTCTGTTTTTTCTATCTTCTTCGCATAGGTAGACAGTCTGTCATCCTGCTTATATCTCTTTACATTACCGCTTTCAATCACCTTAACAGTTGAAAGCAATGCGTATGCGCCAAGGTCTGCAAGCTTGTCGTGCAAAGTCTCAAAATTATCCTCGGGACGAATGGCAATTTCAAACATCTCAATCATATCGCCGGTATCAAGTCCCTCTTCCATATACATTGTTGTAATCCCTGTTGTCTTCTCGCCGTCAATCAATGCTCTCTGAATGGGCGCCGCGCCTCTGTATTTTGGCAAAAGCGAACCATGAACATTTATGCAACCGTATTTTGGATATTCAAGGACATTCTTCGGCAGTATCTTTCCGTATGCCACAACAACAATAAGCTCAGGGTTAAGCTCGTCAAGGAGCTGGGCAAAAGTATCATCCTTAAGTGTTTCAGGCTGATAAACAGATATATTATGCTCCTGTGCGCTCACCTTTACAGGCGGAGGCATAAGGGTGTATCCTCTTCCCTTAGGCTTATCAGGCTGTGTAACAACACCAACTATTTCATTTTCGGTAGTCAAAAGGGATTCAAAGCAGATCTTTGCAAAATCCGGCGTTCCCATAAATAATATTCTCATATTTTTATACTTTATTCCTCTTCGTAAAGTTCGTCAAGTTCTTCTTGGGTAAGCATCTTTGCGTGGTCAATGTAAAGTACTCCGTCAAGGTGGTCAAGCTCGTGGCAGAAAGCGCGCGCCGAAAGATCCGTACCTGTAACCTCAAAAACATTACCGTTTCTGTCCATAGCTCTGACCGTAACAGTCATAGGTCTGGTTGTTATTCCGTATTTACCGGGAACAGACAGACACCCCTCAAGCTCTTCCTGCTTACCTTCTTTTGCAATTATTTCGGGATTTATCATCTCAATAAGCTGTCCCGGTTCTGTTTCCACAAGTACGATTCTACGAAGAACACCTACCTGTACTGCCGCAAGACCGCATCCGTTCGCCTCATGAAGTGTATCCTTCATATCATCAAGCAACTGAATTATTCTGGGAGTTATTTCTGTAACAGGACGGCTCTTTTTACGAAGAAGCTCGTCTCCAACCTTTACTATTTTTAAAACTGCCATAATGTTTTACTCCTGTTTTTAACCTATATATTATTTGGATTCATATCAAAAGTTATCTGTATTTTATTTCCAAAGCTCTTTTCACACATAGCATATATCTTAGCAAATAACACACGTGTCATGCTATTATTCTTACACTTAATAACAAACTGCATTCGGTACTTTTCGTTCACCTTATAAACAGATGCTTCAAGCGGTCCGTAGACATTTAAAGCAAGACTGTTTTTGTCCTCCTTGTCTGCCATATCCTTAATAGCCGAAGTAAGATGCACACAAGCCTTAAGCAGCTCGTTTTCCGAAAATGACGTAAGGGTTATAAGAAGCATATCGCAATACGGCGGAAAAACATAAGATTTACGAAGCAATATTTCATTTTTATAAAAATCAATGTAATTCTGCTGTGATGCATATTTGAGTATCTGATGCTCGGGGTTGTATGTCTGTATAACGGCGCATCCTTTTTTGTCGCTTCGTCCAGCTCTGCCCGTAACCTGAGTTATTAAATCAAATGTTCTCTCATTTGCCCTGTAATCGTCAAGATAGAGAGACGCATCGGCAAGAATAACGCCCACACAGGTTACGTTGGGAAAATCGTGTCCCTTGGTTACCATCTGAGTGCCGATAAGTATATCAGCCTCACCCTGTCTGAAACGGTCAAGCATAGTGTCAAAAGCAAATTTTGTTGAGGTTGTATCGGCATCCATACGCATTACCTTTTTCTCAGGGAAAAGCAATTTCAGCTCTTCTTCAACCTTTTGCGTACCAAAACCCAAATGCTGTATATGCTCGCTGCCGCATTCGGGACAAACCTTTGGAACTTTCATTCGTGAGCCGCAATAATGGCAGGTAAGCCATCCGTTTTTGACCCTTGCTTGCATCGCATTTTCTCCATCTTCGGGATATACTCTTCCCGGAGAATGAAATGTCATAGAGACACTGCAATGAGAACAGGTTATTGCCTTTCCACACATAACGCAGGAGACAAAATTATTGTATCCCCGTCTGTTTATAAACAGTATGACCTGCTCTTTTTTACTCAAAGACTCGCTCATTGAACGGTATAAGGTTTCACCTATGACCGAAAGCCCCGATGTTTTCGCAAGATCAATACGCAAGTCTGATATTTTTGTAGACGGCAAGACAGCATTGCCGTATCTCTCGTTAAGCTCAACTAAAGTATATGCACCCGTCTCTGCCTTATAATAGCTTTCAAGTGAAGGAGTCGCCGACGCAAGAAGCATCAAAGCCTTATTATATCCCGCTCTAAATCTTGCAATATCCCTTGCATGATACCGAGGGGACATATCAGACTTATAGGTATGCTCCTGTTCCTCGTCAATAACAATAAGCCCCAATCTCTTAAAAGGAGCGAATATAGCCGAGCGCGTACCTATGCAAACATCCACCTCGCCCAATTTTATTCTTCTCCAGGCGTCAAAACGCTCCCCGTTTGACAGAGACGAATGGATAACTGCTATTCTGTCATCGTAAAAGCTTTTGAAAAGCCCAACTGTCTGAGGGGTAAGTGATATTTCGGGCACAAGCACAATAGCCTGCCTGCCCGACCCTATAACCTCGTCAATAACCGACTTTATAACCCTTGTTTTTCCGCTTCCCGTTATCCCGTGAAGCAAAACAGCTTTCGGTTCGCCCGTTTGATAAAGCTCTGATATTTTGTTGTATGCGCAAAGCTGATGGGGGGTAAGAATGTTATCATTTTTGTCTGCAATCTTATGTGAATACGGATTACGAAAAACGTCAACCTCTTCAATATCTATTATACCCTTTTCAACCAAAGACTTAAACTGAACGTTTCCCGCCCCCGTCAAGCCTTTAAGCTCCGCTTCGGACAGTTTTCCACCGTTTTCGTTCAATACTGATACAACGCTTTTCAGCTTGTCTCCCCGAAGCTTGTACTCACCTCTGCCCAAAAGACAGTCATCTACATCATTTTGACTGAGAGCAAGTGTAATATACTTTTCAATTTTTTTACTGCCCTCGCGGAACATTACATCCTTTATAATTATTCCTCTTGAAGACATATCCCGCAAAGCGCGGTCTATCTGCTCACCAAACTTTGTTTTAAGGGTGTTATATCTCGATCTGGGATTTTGCTTAAGATAAAGGCAGATCTCCCTTGCATTTTCTCCAAAGCTCTCAAAATCAATACCGTCAGACAGGCTGTAAACCGTGTACATCTTGCCGAATGCAGATACGGGAACAGCGCTCTTAACCGCATCACCTATAGTACAAAATGTTCTGTCCTTTAAAAATACGCAAAGCTTCAAAAGCTCGTCGTTCAGAAATACATCAGGAATTATATCAAGAACAGACTTGACCCCGTTAAAATCGGTGGTATCCGTTATGTCGAAAACAACAGCATACATATTCTTATTTCCCTTGCCAAAAGGAACACTGACCACCGAGCCTATCTTAACTTTATTTGCAAGCTCTTTGGGAATATGATAATCATATTTCCAGTCAATAAAGTAAGGTGCATCCAAAACATGCACCCGCGCAAACAGGCCATTCATTCAGACACACCCCCATTTTCTTTGACTGTAAAAAAGCTTTTAGTCAATATTTTTGCCCAAAGATTTCTCTACGATCTCGTATTCTTTTTTGTGCAAACGATTAATTGCAGTTCTGACCGCCTTTTCATCACGGTATTCACGGTTGATAAGCGCGGAAATGCTCTTATCAGTCTCCTTGTTTGCAACAAGTCTTTCTGCATATTCGCGCTGCGCAACATATTCATCTGTAACTATTCTTGCGCATT
The DNA here is from genome assembly GCA_045645205.1 of Eubacteriales bacterium. Lineage (GTDB taxonomy): Bacteria > Bacillota > Clostridia > Oscillospirales > CAG-272 > RGIG1995. Next base: position 9,395 of record JAZRIJ010000021.1, on the reverse strand, counting down.
TTGCTGTTGCAATAACAAGCTCATAACGATTGTACTTGCCCTCTTCCTGCAAATCCTCAAGTGTGGGTGAAATCATGCTTGTGTATTTCTCATTCATAAAACTTTTCCTTCACTTCCAAACGCCTCGATGTGCGTTTTATTTCTGATTTTGTAATGTTTATTATATCTAAAGCAGCGTCATGCGCCCCTTCATTCATATTTAAAACGACATAGTCGTACTGCTCAAAGCAAGCCAATTCATTTTTCGACTGTTCAAGCCTTGCTTTGATAATCTCATCTGTCTCAGTTCCCCTGCCGCGAAGCCGTTTTTCAAGCGTTTTGAAATCTGGGGGAAGCAACAATATCAATATAGCATCGGGAAACTTTTTCTTTACATTCATAGCTCCCTCTACCTCTATTTCAAGAATAACATTTTTTTCTTTCAGCATTTCCTGAACCCTACTGCTTAGTGTGCCATAATAATTTCCGCAGTACTCGGTATATTCAATCAATGCATCGTTTTTTATGTTTTCTTCAAATTCTTCTCTTGTTACAAAAAAGTAATTTACACCATTTTGTTCACCCGGTCTCGGTTGCCTTGTAGTAGCCGATACCGAATATGCAAAATCATCGGATATCTCCATTACTTCCTTTAGAACTGTTCCCTTTCCCGAGCCTGCAGGACCGGAAACAACAATAAGCATATTCTTGTTGTCCATTTTATATACCCTTTTACAATATATAATAGTTATAATACATCTTCATCAAAAGAATTGTTGTCTGCAAGACCATTAAGTCTGTCGGTTATTCTCTCTGTGGGCAACGCAGACAAAATAACATGTTCACTGTCGGTAATAATTACCGATTTTGTTTTGTGTCCGCAAGAAACGTCAATTACTCTGCCCTCTTCCTTGGCATCCTGTACAAGACGCTTTATGGGCGACGACTCAGGACTTGATATGGCAACAACTCTGTTTGAAGCGACCATATTTCCAAAGCCAATATTGATAAATAGCATAATTTACCTCATTCAAGATTTTGAATCTGTTCTCTGATCTTCTCAAGCTCACTTTTCATATTTACGACAAGATGGGCCATGTCAGCATCGTTTGCCTTCGAGCCTGTAGTGTTGACCTCTCTGTTCATTTCCTGAAGCAGATAGTCCATATTTTTTCCGACTGCCCCCCCTGCTTCAAGTATCTTGTCAAACTCGTCAAAGTGGCTGCGTAGTCTCACAACCTCCTCGTCAACGGCAACCTTGTCTGCAAATATCGCGCACTCGGTAAGTATCCTTGAAGAATCTATTTCTATATTATGCTTTTCAAGCACCGTTTTTAAACGATTTTCGAGCTTTTCGGCATATGAAGCAATACATTCAGCTGACATTTTTTCTATTATGTCTGCCATTTCCATAAGGTTTGCCTTTTTTATCAAAAGATCAGCCTTGAGCTTCTCTCCTTCACGCTCTCTCTGGGCAATAAACATATCAATAGCGTCATCAAGCACAGGCTTGATTATAAGCCAATCTTTTTCCATATCTTCATCGGGCTTAAGAACGTTAAATATCTCTCTGTTTTGGGCAACAGCCATAACGGATATATCATCTTTCAGTCCAAATTTGTCCCGAAGCTCAGTCAACGCCTTGATGTAGCTTTCGGTATATGCCTCATCAAGCTTAAGCTCTATTCCAACTTTTTCAACAACGTCAACGCCAATATAAAGGTCAAGCTTACCGCGCTTGATACCTCGGCTCTGAATATACTCACGAACACGGTCTTCAAGAAAGCTGTACATTCTTGAGATTTTTATATTACAATCCAAAAATCTGGAATTGACAGATTTTATTTCAGCCGTAATTTCCTTGCCCTCGACAGAAGCCGTTGCTCTGCCGTAGGCGGTCATACTTCTTATCATTGAAGTCTCACCTTTCGCCTATAAAAATAGTTATCATATATTATACCTTATACAGTACTGTTTGTCAACAATCATAGCGCTAAAGTTTCTCAAAAATTTACACTTTAAAAATGTTATAATATCTTAATAAAAACATATAATTATTCATAAAATATTTTGAAATTATATGTTGTAATGATAACAGGTATTGTGTTATACTGTTATCAAGGCATAGAATGAAACGGAGCAAATATGAAAAACAACTGCTGTATGCATCTTGCATCTCTTGCAGAAAATGCGTTGTCGGTTTGTGAAATGATAAGGAGCGGTAAATATTGCGATTGCCAAAAACTAATAAAAAGTTCCGAAGAAACAAGGAACAAATGTCTTGTATTCATTGAAAAGCAGTTTATAACCCCTATAGACCGTGAAGACATAACACAGCTCACCCTCATTCTGCACAGACTGAATATATCATTGTGCCGTCTTGCCGATTATAAATACAGATATTACCCAAACAAAGATTTAACTGCAAATATTGAGCCTGTAATGCTGTCTTTTAAAAAAATAAGGGAATTTTTCAAAAATGGGTTCCCCAAAAACGTTGAAGCTGTTTTATGGAAAAATGAAGCTTATATTGAACCTATGTTTCAAAACAAGTATAATTCGTTTGGTCTTATAACCGAGCATACACTGTTTGAAATGCTAAGAGAATGTTATAATATATCAAATTACATAAGCGATTACATAATAAGGACTGTTATAAAAAACACTTAAAGTTGGATTGATGATATGTTTGGATACGTAAAACCCCAAAAAAACGAGCTAAAAGTAAAAGAATACGAGCTTTACAAAAGCGCATACTGCGGTCTTTGTCGCGTTATGGGCAAGAGATATTCGTATATATACAAAATGTCGCTCAGCTACGATTTTGTATTTATGGTTCTTTTAAGGCTCTATGCCCTGTCCGAAAAAGTAACCTTTTCACAAAGAAGATGTATTGCCCATCCAACCAAAAAGAAAACTATGATGGACATCAATAATGCTCTTGATATATCGGCAGATATCGGTGTTATAATGCTCTATCACGATTTTGTTGATAAGATAAACGACAGAGACGGAATAAAAAGCGTTATATGCAAACTTATCTTGCCTGAGATAAAACGGCTTCGCAAAAAATCTTGCAAAAATGAGAATATACGCGCCTTTGATGAGCTTGCGCATATCAGTCTGAAAAAACTGTCCGAAATTGAGAAAGACAATACACCTTCGGTGGATATGCCCGCCGAGGTATTCGGCTCGCTTTTAGGAAACGCACTGTCAATAGGACTCGACGGCAGCCGCAAAAGAACAGTTTACGAGATAGGCAGAAATATCGGTAAGTGGATATACATAATCGACGCTGTTAACGATATTGACGAAGACGAAGAACATAATAAGTACAACCCTCTCCTTGCTATGTTCGGCAATGCCGAAGAAGCAAAAAAACAATACGATTTGATAAACACTTCACTTTTAAATATACTGTCATGTGCCGACAAAGCATTGGAGCTTATGGACAATACGGATACAGGTATATATAATATACTGACAAATATAATCAGACTTGGAAATGTTGACACACAGGACAAGATTCTGAGGAAGAATAAATTTATTTCGACAGAGAAGGAGTTAACGACAGAATGACCGACCCTTACAAGATACTCGGCGTATCACGCAATGCCACTGATGATGAGATTAAAAAGGCATACCGTGAACTTGCAAGAAAATACCATCCCGACAATTATGTAAATAACCCTCTTTCTGACCTTGTTGAAGAAAAAATGAAGGAAATAAACGAGGCATACGACCAGATACAAAAGGAACGAAGCCAAAACCATTTTTCAAACTCAGGTTCATCGGGGAACAGTAAAAAAACAACCTATACAGGCGAATTTATCAGAATTCGAGAGCTTATTAATACAGGAAGATTTGCAGAAGCCGAAACTATGCTGAATTATATTCCGAATACCGCCAGAAACGGCGAATGGAACTTCCTTAAGGGCTGTATACTCGAAAAAAGAGGCTGGTACTTTGACGCACAGAAGTTTTTCGAGGCGGCTTGCTATATGGACCCGAACAATTACGAATATCAAGATGCGTTAAATAAAATTAAAACGACCGCAAACTCATTCGGGGGCTACAGAGCTTCAAATACAGACAGGACAGGCTGTTCAATGTGCGACGTGTGTACATCCCTTATGTGCGCCGACTGTTGTTGCGAATGTTTGGGCGGAGATTTGATACGGTGCTGCTGATTTAATATGAACAATAACAACACTCCCGACAAAAACAAACCAAAATATAATATCCACAGACACAAGCAAGGTATTACACCGGCGCAGAAGCTGTCATTTTCTGCTATAATATGTGCTCTCGGCGTTGTGATACTGTTTCTCGGTTCGGTTATCGAGGTTATAGATATAACCATGGCAGCAATGGCATCATTTTTAATCATAGTTTGTATGATCGAAGTCAACGGATATATGCCGCTTCTTGTATACACTGCAACCTCGACACTTGCGTTTTTGCTTTTGCCAAACAAGACTGTCGTATTGATCTATGCATTGTTTTTTGGTTTTTACCCTATATTAAAAAATCGTTTGGAGAGACTGCCCTTTGCCCTCAGCTGGATATCAAAATTTGCAGTATTCAATGTTGTGATTGGAATTTACTATGTGTTTGCAAAAAAACTGCTGTTCCCCGATATTGACAGTATAAGATTGTATATAGCGCTTTTAGTTAATGTTATTTTCTTCACGCTCGATTTGGCACAAACACTGTTTGTAACAGCCTACGTAAAAAGATTTCGAAGACTTTTCGGAATACACAGATTTTTTAAATAATGTATCCTTTTATCTAATGCTGTTTGTCAATTAAAAGTTTTTTATAACAATTTACTTGCAAAAACATATACTATAGTAAAAGATATTATAAAAAGGGGAGATCGGAATGCAATGTCGAAACGGACTGTTTAAGGCATTGGGGTTGATCGTTTTGTCATTTGGATGCGGAATACTACTCGCATTTTTCCTTCCGACATACTTTTTGGCTGCAATTGAAGCGGTAGTTATAATAGCAGCCGGGCTGTTGTACGTATTGCAAAAATAATTTCTGGGGGTAATATTATGAGAATTGTGGTTATAAGATCGCCGAAGATGCTGGCTCCGCTGCTACGAAGACTGTTTAAGGTCAAAAAGCAGTAACAAAAAGAATATAAATAAGATAATTTATGCCCCCGTATTATCCTTGAGCGTAAAAAAAGGGAATACGGGGGAAATTTATTATGTATTTAAAACTAAAAAAATCATAAGCTCAAATGGCGCAAAAATGTCTCCGCTCAGGATGACGAGTACATCTCCGTCATTTTGAGCGAGCCAACACACACTAACGTTTTCCGCCAAACTTTATGGCGAGTCGAAAAATCCCATTATGTTTTTTACAACCTTTTATGAGCTCCTTCGACTTCATAGGCTTCGCCTATTTCGCTCAGGATGACTGGGACATAATGACAAAAAAATCAATATTACACTTGAATTTGACACTTTTTTATGATATAATATAAGGGGTTATGAGTGGGAATCGACAACCTTTTCGTAGTATTTTGTGGTAAAATATTATGAAAGGTCGGTGAATCAGTATGAAAGATAAACCAAAAAAAGAAAGGACTGTAAAAAACAAAATGGCTATTATGACTGCTGAATGTGACAGGATGTTTTCCGTTGATAAAGAACAAATCAAGCTTTTTAAAAGTGTTGAAGGAAACAAAAAAAATCGAGAAAAAGCAGAAATTGCTGTTTCAAAGATTTCTAAAAAAATTACCGTGGAAAGTAAATCAGACCTAAATGATAAAACATAAATACGGACTCGACTATTCAATATCTTTCAGAAAAGTTGATAAAAATGATTCTCAAATTCTTGAAAACTTTGAATGTGAAAATTCAACAATAAGAAATTTCGCACGCTATCAGAGTATGAGTTCAAAAAAGGATGTTACATATCTTTTTATTGATGATGAGAACAAAACAGTAGTTGGATTTTGCTCAATTTGTTGTACAGGAATTTCAATTACTGAATTGGATAAAGAAGAAAATCCTTACGATAGCACTATTCCATCAATAGAAATTGATTTCTTTGCGGTAGATGAAAGATATAGAAATCTACCGTTGGATGAAAATTCGGGACGTTACGATACGCTTAGTAATGCTTTGTTTTTGTATATGATTGAACACATAAAAAAGATTGCAGCTTCGGTGGTTGGTGCAACTCATATTTGTCTGTATTCTGTACCAAAAGCAAAAAACTTTTACAAAAGATGCGACTTTGTTGAATTTTCCGATTATATGAATAGGGATGAAAAGCCGTTTGTAGAGGGCTGTATTCCTATGTTTTATGTAATTTAACATTTCTTCAAAAACTAACATATAAAAGGACTGCTTTTCTATACTGTCAATAGAAAAACAGTCCTTTTCCTATACTTTATGAGATCCTTCGACTTCGGCGTTGCCCTCTCCGCTCAGGATGACCGGAACTGATATTTACTTTCTTTACTCTTTCTACGCACAAACTCTACCATCCGTCATCCTGAGCGAAAATGGCTTTAGCCATTGAAGTCGAAGGATCTCATAACCTCTATGCACAAATATAAACAGCAAAAAACAACCCCGGGAGATTGTTACATCTCTCGGGGTGTGCTTTTGTGTTGGTTTGATCTCATTTTGTAATATATACTCGCAATACAACAAGTTACAAATATTACTTAATATTAGAGCGCATCTTCTTCTCCTTCAGGTGGCTGATTTCCGCCAGTTCCAGGTGCTGTTGCTGTAATAATGCGGTCTTCTTCTAAAAATTTGAATACTTCAACACTTGGTGAAAAAAACAATTCCTTTTTCATTATCTTTCACCTCCCTTTATATAATTATTTTGTTTTTACGTACTCTACAATTGAGTCTCCATATTTAATCATTGTTTGAACCAAACTTGCAAGAGCTGAATTAGCGTTATTTTGTTTACTCTCAGCATATGATTCAATACTATAACTTAAAGTATTACTTATCAAAGTATCATCTTCCCATACAGTAGCTAAAATCACATCGGACATTTCGTCAGCATTAAGTCCGTTAAGTATTACTGTATAACCTTTCCAATTACCATCATTATCATATCCTGCATCAGTAAAATCTGCAAAGTTAAATGTCCATTCTGATATTGGATCGGAGTCAATATTTTGCACTTTTATTTTTAGTTTGCTTACATCAACAGTACTATTGGGTATAAATCTAAATACTACTTCAACTGCAGAATTAAATCTCAAGTTTACAGCTGCAAAACTTGCTTTTATATTAGTTTCATCAATTTTTTCATAATTCTTGTCTGTTGAACTTACTAATTCACGAAGATCACTTGTTCCGTACTTTGCTATATCATCTGCAGATAAACCAGCAGCATCAGTTGCAAGTAGCGTTGTGTAATCAACACCAAATTGTTGTGAAGCATATACCTGAGTTGCGTTACCGTATAAAAGCATATCAACGATTGCTGTACGGAACTCGTCTGATATTGTTTCTTTTGCCCACTGATTTCTACAATATACATAAACACCATAGATAGTATCATTATAACATTCTTCATTTCCGTTTTTTGCCTGAAGTCTAAATGTAATATCGTGAGCCATTAAGTAAGCAGGAATATCATTAAAAATCCACTCATATCTGCCCTTAGAATCTTTTTCAAAATCACTTACCAATGATGTCTCTACACCATTAAGTGTTGCAACAATTGAGAAATCTGTATAACCTAAATCTTCAAGATCAGTAGCATTTATTTTAATTGAAAATCCTAAATTACTTCCAAACTGAAGAGTTGCTGCAGTAATTCTAAATTTATTCTTGAATGAAATTTCTGCTGTTCTCAAATCACCTACACCAAGAATAACACCCTTTGTATGTGTTGGCAATTTTGTCAAAATTTCCTGAGTATTAGCATCATAAATTACAAATGCATTATCATTTTCTGAAAGAGCGTCAAATGCTATCAAATTTGCGTATGTATATGAATATTCGTCGATTTTAAATGTATCAGGAATACGATCTGCAAGCTCATCTCCGGGAACAAGCTCTGTTGTTCCGTCAGTTGCTACACCAGTCAAACCAATTGTAGCTCCCTCAACGAAAGGATAATATACAGTTGGTGCGCCTACTGTATTTACAATTGTATTAACACTATCCGCATTGCCTGTAAATCTGTAGAGGTCGAGAATATCAAAGTTAATATTTGTAAACTCACTTACAGTTACTTCACCTTCGCCGCCAACCAGCTTAAAGCATTTATCGCCGCTATGTATAACTGCAACATTACTCAATTTTACATTAGCAAGAGCGCTTGTTACATCTGTTGCATTTACTTCAAGCAAAAGATCACCCTCTTGAGTAATAGAGGTATACGGCTCTTTATAGCTGAATACGCCGAGGTTAATATTCTTAGTAACACTAGCTCCGCTCTTCAATATCACAGCGGAATTGTTCTTATATGTACCTGAGCCTGATGTTACATTTGTACGGAAACCACCGTAAATATCCGCCTCTACCGTTCCTTCAATAACTACTCTTGTATTTGGTATAACAGTGGTATTATCATATATAAACAAAAATGCTCTGTAAACCCCTCCGCCATACACATTGTTAGTAGCAGTATTATTATAGTCGCGAATATTATTTTTAATTATTACTTCAGAATCATGTTGCTGAGGCATTGTAACTGATGCAGCAACGTTATCTCCACCATAAATACCTCTGAGATTTTCCTTATTATATGTTATATTAAAGCGATGTGCATGCTCACTTGTTTCATCTTTAGGTCCAATCAATTCAACAGAGGATTTTCCCGTCTGTTTAGAAGTAGTACCACCAATATCGGAACCACCAAAAATTACTTGATTGTATATATAGATAAATCCATTTGTATCTTCTGTCTCAACATCCTCAACAAGTCCATTGTTACCATTGATAATCACCTTAGAAGTTCCAACATGCACTCCGGTTTGATTATCAATATCTGAGCCTCCATACCACTTACATGCATCTGTTGTTAAGGCACACCGTCTAAATTCTACAACAGAATCTCCTGAATGTTCGGCATTTGATGCGTTAATATAAGATCCACCATATATTGGGTTGGAAGAAGTAATGCTTAAATTCTTATAGGATGCAAATGTAGTCCAAGAAATAGAAGATGTAGCTATATCTTTTAAATAAACTTTTGTCGCACCACTGTGTTTTGTACCCGCAGTCGCCAAATTGGAGCCTCCAAACAACTTACCGCTCAATGTAATAAGATTTGGTTTGGCTTGACCCGCTAATGTGACGGTTGTGTTTCCGCTATGTACAGCTCCTGTTCTACTTGCGTCGGAACCGCCGTAAACACCTTGCTTAAATGTTCCATTCGTAATGGTCAAATTGGTAGTTGCTTCATGTGTTGAATTA
>JAZRIJ010000020.1:0-4266 GCA_045645205.1 Eubacteriales bacterium | reverse complement strand
ATCAAGACTTAATATGCTGAATTTGCCGTATTTTTCGGGATACACATTATTTTCAAGCAGTTTTTTAAGATTGTATATTCTCGCTGCATAGCCGCCGTCGTATTCATATTTGATATCGCTGATTCTGTCGGCAATACAGGCAAAAGGTGACCCCTGATACTGTTTTTTTACAAGCAGAGTTTTTACGATGCCGTCGTAGTTGCGTAAAAAACCGACAATTCCGTTAAGGGCATCAGGTGTCAGCACAAATAACTCTTCTGCAACAAGTTCGTCAGGACGCTTTATCCTGAAACGTACATATCCGTCCGCTTCTCCCAAAGAGTTGCGGTGAATGTATGTGTAATCTGCATTTTCGAGAGGCTTATCGCAGAAATGCTTTTTATCATCTCTGATCGTCATAAGATTTTCTCTGAAAACACATTTGTTATGCAGTTCGCACAGCTCTTCAAACTGTTCACCCGTATAAAGCTCAACATCGTTATTATGCGGGATGTGTCTGAGATTATGAAAAGGTACCCTGATTGCAAAAGTACGGTTGAGATTTGCATATCCGAATTTCTCGTAATATGAGATCGAGAACGGCGCAAGGAAACCTGCTGTGATGTCGTTTTTGACGGCAGTTCTTCCCACTTCATCAAAGATTGCTCTTACAGCGCCCATTCCGCGGTGTTCGGGTTGGCTGCATACTCCGCTGAGAACAAGTGTGTTTATCAAATTTCCGCAATAGTTGCACCTGAAATCGAACAACTCGACACCGGCAACAAGTCTGCCTTTATGAAAAGCTCCCAGAACAGGTATTTCAACATCAGTATCTTCGTCTTTATTGAATTTCCAGATGAATGATGCGGCAGATATCCTAAGATAATCCATAGCTTCTTCAGGCTTTATTAATCTTACTTCCATAACCGTTCTCCTGAATATTTGTTGTTGGTTTTATTATAACATTCATTACAAAAAATTCAATATAGCTTTTTTGTTTCAGCCGATAAATTCATTATATATTTTCATAATTTATAAGGGTAAAAACGGAACTCAAAGGATAATCATTCATTGCCGTATTTTCAGAGCAATTTAAAATCCCGTAAAAGATGAAAATGTGGTACATAACAAATTATATTAAATTTAAATATGAGGAACTAAAAAAGAAAAGTGAGTGTTCATAAGGAATTTACTCAAAGTATAAGTAAAACCGGCTTCAAACATAGTATTCTACACATTCTCCCTTGCTTGTTGTTTTTCTTTAAGAATTTTATTGAGCTGCTTTGTATTTCTTCTGATTATGGAATAAATAATTGCCCAAATCACGAAGTAAGTAACAATAAAAATGCCGGTAAAAACTAAAATCGGTGTCAGGCCCCATTCAAGCCAATCATTGAGAATATAAGTGACTAAATAGCTGACATATAAGACAACGCCATGAATAAGAATTGCAATCATCAAGGGCAATCGTTCAATTTGATAAACAGCATTCATACCGCCTGCAATAAAGCTGAGTAAGGTTATCGAGAAGATGCCAATACAAACTTGACTTACAGTCAGAGTTTGAACATTTGCTGTCTGATGCAATATCATATATACAATTGCTAAAACTATTGGTCCAAAGCCACAGGCCACTAAACCTCGTCGGAAGAATTCTGAAACAAACTTTTTCATATTCCTTCATACCTCCTTCTTATCTGTGAAAAACAACGTCTTGAAACATAATCACGATAGCCACATTGAAATACAGCATCAACACCGCCACTGAATACCGCATCAAATTGCAGAATGCGGTGTTCGTTTGCGAGGGTGGATTTGTTAATACGTATAAAATAAGAGGGCAAAATATTTTCCAACTCATAGAGCCTTTCCTTGAGTGTATAGTTGTTGCAGTTAGTATCAATAGCAATTACTTTCTTTTCAATAACAGTAATGCATTCTATTTCTGAAAATGTCAATTTTCTCATCTTATCATCTCTGTATCCCATAATGCTATCTGTACCCGAATAACTGCATACAAGATTTTCTATCTGCTCGGTAAGAAAAGATGGTGTATGAACTATTGCGATTATTTCTTCGTCTGAATTTTTATCGATAATCAGTTTGTATTTCATCACTTCAAATCCTTATTGTTTTTTCATTTGTTTGAGGAAGCAGAACACGCTTGCCGCAGTAATAAATACACTGTAAAGAAAAATGGGAAGAATATGACTAAAAGTAAGTTCATAGCTTCCGCTGAACAAAGCTTTTTCCATTTCTACTGCGTGAAAAAATGGCAAAGCTCCTGCTAATTTTTCAAAAAAGCCTCCCACAAGCTTCAAATCAAACCACACTCCTGAAAGCCAAGCGGAGAGGTTGGTAAGCAATGCACCGCAAATACCGCCAACTTGCTTAACACCTAATATACTACCGCATAAAAGACCCAAAGCAATGTTGAATATTGCCATAGGTATTATCCCGATTATGGCACAGATAATATTTATGCTCACAGACAATCCCAAAGGTATTGCAAAAAGATAGCATATAACTGTCTGTCCGACAGCAATAGGCAAAAGCGGCAGCATATAGCCAAGTATAAAGTCAAAGCCTGTAAGCGGAGTTGTGTATAATCTCTGCAGCAAAGCGCTTTCACGGTCTTTTGCCACAAGCGTTGCGGAAAAAAGTGTCATAAAGGACAAACCGAACACGGTAATTCCCGGAGTAAGTGTGTCAATTTCAAAAAGATTCACCGGTACATTTGCCTGTATGGCACTTAAAAGAAGCAGTAAAATCAAGGGAAACCCTAAACCAAAACCAAGATTGATAGGGTCACGTAAAATCTCCTTTATGTTTCTTTTGGCAAAAGTCAACATTCTCATACCACGCCCTCCTTCACAACAGAAAGGAAGGCTGATTCAAAATCAGTTGTTCCTGCTTTTTCTTTTAATTCTTCTATGGTTCCCACCACAAGAATATTACCGTCTTTCATAATACCTATTCGGTCAGAAAGAGCCTCAGCTTCTTCCATATAATGTGTAGTCAGGATAATGGTCGATTTACCTTTCAAAGAACGAATCTCATCCCAAAGCTCGTGTCTTGCAATAACATCCAAGCCAAGGGTAGGTTCATCCAAAAACAGAATTTCAGGTTCACTGATAAGAGCCATAGCAATGCTGACACGACGCTTATAACCACCGGATAACTTGCCGGCCTTTCTGTTTAAAACAGAGCCTAAAGAGAATTGTTCAGAAAGTTCTTTGATTCTTGTTTTCGTTTTTTCTTTAGAAAAGCTATGAATACCGCATATCAGTTCAAAATTTTCTTTAACGGAAAGATTTGGTGCTACTGCGGTTTCTTGCGGAGATACCCCAATTAACTGCTTTACCTTTTCAGGTTCCTTAATTACGCTGTATCCACCTACTAAAGCATCGCCATCCGTAGGTTTTGTTATGCAGGTCAACATCTTTATTGTTGTAGTTTTTCCTGCACCGTTAACACCTAACAAAGAAAACAATTCGCCCTGATAAATTTCTAAATTGAGTTTATCAACAGCAGTAAGATTTTTATACCGCTTGACAAGTTCTATTGTCTTTATTTTTGGCATTTGTGTTGTCCTCCTTTTAGCTTACAGTACAATAATAACAAATTAAAAGGAAGAATTGTTAATTTCTATCTGTTCGGTCGTTTTTTGCATCTCATCGGTCACGAAGATTCTTTTTCTACCGATTTGCAACTTGTGATAATGTTTTTGTTAGAATCATTATATCATACTAACACTATGTATTTCAAACTACATACACTTGTTGCTTTAGCTGTATCAGGTGCTTTTTTTATGAAAAAATTAAAGCAAAGGAAGTGAAAAAATGCTTTAGCAAACCAACCGAAAAAGCAGTAAAAAAGCATGGGATTAAGTCTTAGCAAGCATTGAATTTGTGCATACAAATTCCACTTGTTAGGGACAAACCTAAAACTCACAAAAAAAGTCGCACTCCGAAAGGAATGCGACGATACATAAAACTATAAAATCATATACAAAACTTTATTTTAAACAAAAAAATTGAGTATTCACAGGTAAAATCCCTTATGAATACTCAATATGGTGCAGCGTGTGCGTTAATATCCGAACCGATGCCCGATTTTTTAAGATCGGCAAAGGTAATTGTTTTCGTTTGTTCTTTATAATTGAATGTGATGACCATTTTGTCATCATAGAGGTTGGTGTTAAGTTTTCTGAACTGGTCAATGTAACAGAGAGGGACAATATCAAAATTTTTATCTACGCTTTCCTTAATCATTTTCTGAAAGTAA
>JAZRIJ010000019.1:0-17893 GCA_045645205.1 Eubacteriales bacterium | reverse complement strand
TGTTGTACAATTACCTCGTTGTTTTGTTGTTGGTTTTTTGTGGTGATTAAATTATACAACAAAGCAAGCGGTTACTCAATACCTTTCGGCATTGAATAACCGCTTTTCTTTTTTGACTGAGTTAATGACTCAGCCCCTTTTGTTGCAAACAAAAAGGAAAGCACACACAGAGTGTACTTTCCTTTTTGCATTATAACGCAAATTTTGATACGGGTTGCAAGCAGTTGCAAAGTTGCATTAAAATGCAACCGAAAAAGGGGATGCAACCATTATAGCGTTTATTCAGCTTTTGGCGTTTTTCTCTAGCGCATTGGAATTGCTTAATGCGGTCCTATGAGCAAGTTCTTTCAAATCTTTTTCGGCAAAATAATAAAGATAATCAGATATTACTATACTTAGCTCCGAAACTTTCTCTTGTTAAATGTATGCAATTATGTGTAGCTTCATAATTGTTCAAATATGTATGAACCATTTGTGTAATTTTATCTTGGGGATATGAACCGTTAGAACAAATTCCAGTTCTAATTCTGTATGTGAATGTGTTTTCACTGGCATCAAAGGTAAAAACTGACATCATATAATCTTTAATTTCTGGTGAATTGTACAGTAAGCTATCCCACCAATTACCAAGCAATATTTTGAATTCCAAATAACCTTCAGTAGTGTCACCAATATGTTCAAAATCATGAGAAATAAAATAATGATACCACTCGCTAGGCAAATCTGAAGAGTATGCCCGCAGGAACTTCATCACTTGATCGTGTACTAATACAAAGAATTCTTCATCAAGGGTAATGCGTGTATTTGAGTTTTCAGATGAAGAGGTTTTCGGTTCGCTGCCCGGGGGATTGCCTGAAAGTATAAACTTTACCACACCTTTTATTGCTGCCAAAGTGCAGAAAATAACTAGAAACGCGATAATGCCGACTATCACATCTCCCTCGGAAAGTATAACAGCACCTATAACACTTAAAATAAATACAATAGTTGCGCCCCAATCCATAATTAATCCTCCTCGAAAAACAGTGTATTAATCACTAAGTTTAGCAGAATACGACGTAAAGGGGATGCCGTGTTCTGCTAGTAAGTACTCCGCAATTATCGGTTCTTATAGACCGAGCACTCCTTGTAGTCGTCACCGTAGTCGGTCTTGCATTTATAGTCTACCTCGGACTCGGACAGCCTTTTCTTGCACAGGTTACAGTAATAATCGCCCTGTGAAAAGAGAGCACCTCTAGATTCGTACTCTAAGTAGGGACAACGTGCCATTTGAATTCCTCCTTTCAAAATAAAAAAGTGTGCACAACCGAAGTTGTGCACACCGAAAAAAGCCAACTCCGATTGTTGTCACACAAATCTAATCAGAACAGGTATCGCACCGTACATTCATCATGTGGAGTTGCTCTTTTACCAAATCCAGTTGATGAATGCACAAAAGGGTACAATACCCCTATACAAAATAAGGATACCTGCACTTCTGATTATTTAGATTTATGTGACATACAAATTATACCATAAACCGCATATCATTTCAATACTTATTTAAAAAAATGTCACAATGAAATTATTTTCCCTCACAATAAAACTTTTCTTCCACAATGAAACTAATCTTTGGCATGATGAAATTATTCTTTTGAGAAAAGTTTCATTGTGATTTGGGAATGCAAAAAACAGGCAGGTTGGAGTCACTCAACTTCGACTTTGGTGGAGTTAATTTTGATACAATGAAACTAATCTTTTCCATCGTAGTGGCATAAAGCCTTATACCATAAGGGTTTTCACACGTAGAAAAAGCACGATAGTTGCAATACCAATGGTATCATAACTATCGTGCTAATATGGCCTGCCCGACAGGATTCGAACCTGCGGCCTTCAGAGTCGGAGTCTGACGCGCTATCCAGCTGTGCCACGGGCAGATAATAAATATTAAAAAAATATTTTTTTCAAAAATATTCAATTGTATTGAGTCACGGGCAGATAGAAAAGTATTAGAATAATATTTTTATAAAAAATATTCAATTGTACTAAGCCACGGGCAGAATTAAAGTTATAAGTAATAGTGAATAGTGAAGAGGTATGCGACAAGGTGTTGCTTTTTATATCTCAAGCATTATACCACAAAATATTTGTTCTGTAAAGCGGTTTTGGGGGAGAAAAAACGGTATATTATATTATTTTTTAGTATATTTTTGGAAAAATATTTATTTTACTGTTTTATTTTTTAAAATTATATGTTATAATTAACTTAAATTTAATTGTTTTATAGGAGGGCAAGCAAAAATGCTTACAGACATTCAAATTTCCCAAAACGCTTCAATGAAGCCTATTACAGAAATAGCTGATAAATTAGGTGTAAAGCCCGATGAACTTGAGCTTTACGGAAAATACAAGGCAAAAATAACAAATGACTTTATTAAACGTAATGCCGATAAAAAAGACGGAAAGCTTATTCTCGTTACTGCAATCAACCCGACTCCCGCAGGCGAGGGAAAAACAACTACGACCATAGGTCTTGGACAGGCTATGGAGAAAATAGGCAAAAAAGCTGTTATTGCTCTCCGTGAGCCATCTCTCGGACCTGTATTCGGTGTAAAGGGCGGCGCTGCCGGCGGCGGTTATGCGCAGGTCGTTCCTATGGAGGATATTAACCTTCACTTTACCGGCGATTTCCACGCTATTACCGCGGCAAACAATCTGCTTTGCGCTATGATAGACAACCATCTCCATCAGGGAAATGCTCTCGGTATCGACCAGAGAAGAATACTTTTTAAGAGAGTTACCGACACAAATGACCGCGCTCTTAGAAACACTATCTGCGGTCTTGGAACAAAGGTTGACGGTATCCCCCGTGAAGACCACTTTATGATAACTGTTGCAAGTGAGGTAATGGCTATTCTTTGCCTTGCCGATTCAATCACAGATCTTAAGGAAAGACTTGGCGATATTCTTATCGCTTATAAATATGACGGCAGTCCCGTATACTGCCGCGACATAAAGGCTAACGGCGCTATGACTGCGCTTCTTAAAGACGCATTGAAGCCTAACCTTGTTCAGACTCTCGAAAATACCCCTGCTCTTATTCATGGCGGACCTTTCGCGAACATTGCTCACGGCTGTAACTCGGTAAGAGCTACAAAGCTTGCTATGAAGCTTGCAGATTATGCCATTACCGAAGCAGGCTTCGGTGCAGACCTCGGTGCTGAAAAGTTCCTTGACATCAAGTGCCGTATGGCAGGTATTGCGCCTTCAGCTATTGTACTTGTTGCAACAGTCCGTGCGCTGAAGTACAACGGCGGAGTGCCAAAGACCGAACTTAAGACTGAAAACATTGAAGCCTTGAAAAAGGGTATCTGCAATCTTGAAGCGCATATTGACAATATTGCAAAATTTGGTGTTCCCTGTGTTGTTGCTATCAACCGTTTTGACACGGATACAGACGCCGAGCTTAAGTTTATCGAAGATACCTGTAAGAGAATGGGCGCTGAATTTGCTCTTTCAGATGTGTTTGCAAAGGGGGGCGAAGGCGGTATCGAGCTTGCAAAGAAGGTTGTTGAATCTTGCGAAAAAGCCTCAAACTTTAAGCATATTTATGACGAAAACCTTTCGATCTGCGAAAAGATTGAAAAGGTTGCAAAAGAAATATACGGCGCTGATGGCGTAAACTTTACAGCTCCTGCGCTTAATGCAATAAGACAGATCGAAGCATTAGATGAGAAATACAAGAAATATCCCATCTGTGTTGCAAAAACACAGTATTCGCTTTCCGATGATCCTGCATTGCTTGGAAGACCGAGTGGATTTACAGTTAATGTCAGGGATGTAACACTTTCCGCAGGAGCGCGCTTTATTGTTGTACTTACAGGAAGTATTATGACAATGCCCGGACTCCCCAAAGTTCCCGCCGCAGAAAATATTGATGTTGATGATGACGGAATAATTACAGGACTGTTTTAAGTAATATGACTGAGCTTATTAAACAAACGGCGACAGCTTCCCCCGAAGAGACGGAGGCTGTCGCAACAGAGTTTGCACATACTGTTCTTGATATTATGGCGGAGTTATCGGGGGATAACCTCTTTATTGCTCTTTACGGTAATGTGGGGGTGGGTAAAACAGTGTTTGTCAGAGGACTTGCTTCCGTTATATGCCCCGATGACTTTGTGCAAAGTCCGACATACGCCCTTGTGAACGAATACAGGGGAAAGTATCGCATATGCCACTATGATATGTACCGCATAACAAGCGAGGACGACCTTGAATCCACAGGCTTCTATGACTACAGGAACTGTATCATAGTTGCCGAGTGGTGCGAAAACATTTCTTTTGCTTTGCCGAGCGAATACTACCGAGTTGAAATATGTAAAACAAATGACGGAAACGGCAGAAGCATAAAGATCGAAAAAATAATGGAGTAAAATCTTATGAAAATTCTTGCCCTTGACTCAACGGCAAAGACAGCCT
Source organism: Eubacteriales bacterium (assembly GCA_045645205.1). Taxonomy (GTDB): domain Bacteria; phylum Bacillota; class Clostridia; order Oscillospirales; family CAG-272; genus RGIG1995. The sequence continues at coordinate 13,432 of JAZRIJ010000019.1, read as the reverse complement.
CTGTCAGCATTTGCGACGGAGAGGCTTTAATCAGCATATATTCTGTTACGGCAGGGCTGAACCACAGCGAGACACTTTTGCCTATGGTTGAGAATGCCTTGACTACGGCGCATATGACGGTCCAAGATATAGATATGTTTGCCATATCTGACGGTCCCGGCTCATTTACGGGGGTAAGAATAGGCGTATCTCTCTTAAAGGGACTTGCATTCGGCAGTGGAAAAATATGTGTCGGTGTTTCAACATTGGAAGCATTGGCATATAATTTAAAAGGGATCAGTGGTATTATTTGTCCTGTTATGGATGCAAGAAGAGAGCAGGTTTACAATGCTTTGTTTTTGTCCGACGAGAAAAATATTACGAGACTTACCGAGGATAGAGCAATACCGTTGAACGAGCTTGAAGCTGAACTGAAAGAGAAATATGCAGACAAGAAAATATATTTTTGTGGCGATGGATATGAGCTGGCTGTAAAGAACATTAATGTTCAATACAGCAATACTCCTGTTCTTTTGCGCGAACAGAACGCATATTCTACAGCGCAGACAGCGTTGAAAAAATATAACGAAGAGCCGGATGCTGACTACAGCGACAGCACGTTAAAGCCGACATATTTAAGAGTTCCGCAGGCTGAACGGGAAAGACTTGAAAGATTAAATCAGAACTGAATTTTATATTGCAAAAATAAGAAAGAAGGTATTTTTTATGTTACCTATTGTAATAGCAAGCGACCATGCAGGTTACAGTTTGAAAGAACAGGTAAAAAAACACCTTGAAGAAAAAAATGTTGAGTATATCGACCTTGGTACACATTCCGCAGAGTCGGTAAATTATCCGGAATATGCGCACAAGCTTTGCGTTGTAATTCAGGAGGGCAAGGCGGACAAGGGTATCCTTGTTTGCGGAACGGGTATCGGTATGTCAATGGCTGCAAACAAGCATAAGGGTATCAGAGCAGCCTGTGTTTCGGACACATTTTCTGCGAAGGTAACAAGACAGCATAACGATGCAAATGTTCTCTGTTTGGGTGAAAGAGTAGTTGGTTCGAGACTTGCATTTGAGCTTGTAGACGCTTTCCTTTCAACCGAATTCGAGGGCGGAAGACACCAAAATCGTGTTGACTTGGTAAATTCTTTTGATAAATAAGAGGAAAATGTGAGAGTTATGAAAAAGATTATCGAAATTAAAGGTATGCACTGCGACAGATGCAGAGCAAATGCTGAAAAGGCGTTGAACGCTGTTGAGGGTGTTTCGGCAAAGGTAAACCTTGCGAAGAAAAACGCTGTCGTTACACTTAAAGGTGAGGTGTCCGACGAGACTTTGAGAAATGCGATAACAGCTCTTGGCTTTGAGGTATGCTCGATCACCGAAAAGAAGGGTATCTTTGGCTGAGCTTGAAAGTTTGAATAAAAAACATTACGGAAATTAGGTGGGAATGTATGGATAAAAAGTTGAAACATACAATAATGGTGCTTATAGCATTTGCTATAGTACTGTTTGCGGCAATTATGAATATTGGTGCTGTATGGTATTTTATTATCGGAGTCGGAAAGCTTATACTTCCTATCATTATCGGTCTTGTTATGGCTTTTGTACTTAATGTACCCATGAATGCTTTTGAAAAGTTGCTTTACTGGTCCTTTCCGAAGCTGAAGAAGCTTCCAAGGAGGCTTATATATATTATAAGTCTTATTATCACCCTTTTTAGCGTATTACTTGTTTTGACCCTTGTTGTAACCCTGGCAGTGCCCGAAATAGTCGATTCGGTAAAGAGTATTTACGCACTTCTGAAGGAAAAGATACCTGAGCTTTTGAAGATACTTGAAGCACAGAATATTGATACAAGTAGTGTAAGCGAGTGGTTTGCTTCCATAGATATAAACAGTCTTATCGACAAGGTCGGTTCGGGCGCAGGCGCTGTTATCACTTCGGTATTTAATATTGCCTCGGAAACCGTAACAGGTGTTGCAAGTGTAATTTTTGCAATGGTAATTGCGCTTTACGTTTTAGTAAGCAAGGATACTGTTGCGAGACATACGAAAAAGCTTCTATATACTTTCTTAAAAAGGGATATAGCAGACAAGATATGCGGAGTTTCTGCCTTGACAGGCAAAATATATTCTCAGTATCTTTCGGGACAGTGCATTGAAGCCTGTATACTCGGTATGCTTATAACAATATCATTTGCGATCTTCCGTCTGCCATATGCCGGTATTATAGGAATAATGACTGGCATATCGGCGTTTATTCCCTATGTAGGCGCGTTTGCAGCTTGCTTTTTGGGAGCGTTTCTCATATTGCTTGTAAATCCGATGCAGGCGCTTATCAGCATAATTATATTTTGTGTGGTACAGTTTATCGAAACACAGTTTATATATCCTCATGTTGTAGGGGGATCAGTCGGACTATCGCCTTTGCTTACTCTGTTGGCGGCGTTGGTCGGCGGCAAGATAATGGGGCTTTTCGGAATTATCTTCTTTATTCCCTTGACTGCAGTGATCTATACTATTTTAAGGGAATATGTAAACAAAAAATTATCAGAAAAAAGAATACAAATTGAATAAAAACAAAGAGAAAAAAATAATTCTTCGCCGCCTACCGTTATCCAAAATTTCTAAGATGAGCAAGTGAAACCTAAGGTTCCCCAATCAGTAGGAGGCGAGACAAATTTTATCTAATTATGTTTATTCGTGTTCCGTTTGTGTCTGACTTTTTTACAGCCTCTTTGGTATTTTACAGTATTTCTTTTATTTCAAGAAGCGATTTTACAGTATAGTCGGGGTGTGGGGAATTTGGAATTTCATTTTCTTCGGGGTTGAACCAAATTGTTTTTAGTCCGTAGTTATGTCCTCCGAGAATGTCGGCTGTCAGTGAGTCGCCTATCATAATGACTTCCTCGGGACTGACATTGCCTATTTCTTTTAAGCAAACGTCAAAAAATTCTTTTGCAGGTTTCAAGGCTCCCACAGTTTCAGACACAAACATTTTATCGAAGTATTTAAGCATATCCGCCTGTGTCATACGCATTCTTTGGTGTTCGTACGAAGAGTTGCTTGCGGCATAGAGCGGATATTTTTTGCAGAGGTATTGAAGCAGACTGTACGCATTATCAACAGGTTCTGCGATACCTGATAATGTGCTCCTGAAAACCTGTTCCATTTTGAGTCCGTCGAAGTCTATGCTGAGAGAATTGAGGATACGTGTCCACCGAAGTGAATACATTTCTTGTTTTGTAAGCTCTTTTCTTTCAATTTGTTTCCAAAGTTCTTCGTTTATTTCGTTGAATGTGGTGCAAACATGTTTACCGTAGGGCAGACCGTATTTTATAAAGCAGCGTTCTATAGCCTTATTTGCACTTTTGGTAAAATCCAGCAGGGTATTGTCTATATCGATTAATATAGCCTTAATCATTGTTTTTCCTTTCATTATGCTATTCCAAGCAATATTGCGACAGTTCTTACAAGAAGCGCGCTTACCCAAGCAACAGCACACTGTCCTATTACCATAACAAATGCCCATTTCCCGCCGAGCTCTCTTTTTACTGCCGCAATTGCCGCGACGCAGGGAGTATAGAGTAGGCAGAATACAAGGAGCGCTACCACTGATGCGGGAGCTAATACAGCCTGCATAGCTTCTGTACTTCCAAACAAAACCGACAGGGTGGATACAACGCTTTCTTTTGCCATAAAGCCTGCAACAAGAGAGGTTATCACTCGCCAGTCACCGAATCCGAGCAGAGCGAATATGGGGGCAACAATACCTGCAATAACGGCAAGAATACTGTTTTGCGAATCTGTAACAACATTTAATGCGAAGTCAAAGGTCTGTAAGAACCATACGGCAATTGATGCAATAAAAATAACGGTAAATGCTCTTTCGAGAAAGTCTTTTGCTTTATCCCACAAAAGATGAGCGGTGTTTTTTATTCCGGGCATACGATAGTTGGGCAGTTCCATAACAAACGGGACTGCCTCTCCCCTAAATGCAGTATTTTTTGAGATAAGGGCAACTATTATACCTACTGCAATTCCAAGAAAATAAAGTCCAACCATAATAAGACCGCTGTATTTTGGGAAAAAGGCTCTTGAGAAAAAGCCGTAAATGGGAAGTTTGGCGGTACAGCTCATAAATGGAGTGAGCATTATTGTCATTTTTCTGTCTCGTTCCGAGGGAAGTGTTCTGCTTGCCATTACTCCGGGTACCGTACAGCCAAATCCTATCAGCATAGGAACTATACTTCTGCCCGACAGACCTATTTTTCGTAAGGGTTTATCCATTACAAATGCAACTCTTGCCAAATATCCGCTGTCCTCCAAAAGAGAAAGGAAGAAAAATAGTATTACAATTATGGGAATAAAGCTTAGTACACTTCCTACACCGTTAAAAATACCATCTATAACTAGACTGTGTAATGCCTCATTTACATTCCATTCTGTAAGGCATCCGTCAACTATTTCTGTTAAATAACCGATTCCGTTTTCCAGTATTTCCTGCAGATATGCGCCGATCACATTAAAGGTAAGCCAAAATACCAGCGCCATAACTCCAACAAACGCAGGAATTGCAGTATACTTGCCTGTCAAAAATTTATCTATTTTTCGACTTCTGATATGTTCTTTGCTTTCTTTAGGTTTAACAACCGTTTCTGAGCAGAGATTTTTTATAAAGCTAAAACGCATATCGGCAATAGCCGCAGCTCTGTCAAGACCCGATTCCTCTTCGGTTTGAACAATTATGTGTTCTAATGTTTGTTTTTCGTTTTTTGAAAGATTAAGTTTATTTAAAATAAGGTTATCGCCCTCAACCAGTTTGCTTGCTGCAAAGCGTACCGGTATACCTGCTTCTTCTGCATGGTCTTCTATAAGATGCATAATGCTGTGTAGGCCTCTGTGAACGGCGCCTCCTTTTGCGCTCTTGCTACAAAAATCATTTCTTCCCGGTTTTTCTTGATATTGCGCGATATGTATTGCGTGCTTGATAAGCTCATCGACACCTTCATTTTTTGCGGCTGATATGGGAACGACCGGTATACCAAGCATATCTTCCATTTCATTTATATATATTGTGCCGCCGTTGCCTCTGACTTCATCCATCATATTAAGAGCAAGAACTGTGGGAATGCCAAGCTCGAGTAGTTGCATTGTTAGATAAAGGTTTCTTTCAATATTGGTAGCATCAACTATATTGATTATACAACTTGGGGGTTCGTTTAGAATAAAGTTTCTGGAAACGATTTCCTCCGAGCTGTAAGGGGAAAGTGAATAAATTCCCGGCAGGTCGGTTACAAGTGTATTTGGATAGTTTTTTATTTTGCCTGACTTCCTGTCTACCGTAACACCGGGAAAGTTTCCTACGTGTTGGTTAGCTCCTGTAAGCTGATTAAAAAGTGTGGTTTTTCCACAGTTTTGGTTACCTGCCAAAGCAAAAGTTAATAACTTATCTTTAGGTAGTGGTTTTTCATCCTTTTGAGTGTGGTATTTACCGCCTTCACCAAGACCGGGGTGGTGTTTTTTGGTTCTGTTAAGACGTTGGATTTTCTCTGCGTGCTCTTCTTTTTCAATAGGCACAATTTGTATTTGGGCAGCATCGTCAAGACGCAAAGTCAGAGTATATCCGTGAATTAAAATCTCAATCGGATCTCCCATAGGTGCATATTGGATAACTTTTACTTCAGTTCCGGGAATAACTCCCATATCAAGAAAGTGCTGTCTTAAAGCGCCCTTTCCGCCGACTGCTGTTATTTTTGCTGATTTTCCGACTTTAAGTTGTTTGAGTGTCATGACTATATCCTTTAATTAATAATATACAATAATTATATCAGTAAAACAATAATACGCATATAAAATGCATTTGTCAAGAAGAATTAGCAATCGCTAACAGAATGTTAACAAATTTAGCAAAACATTTTTTGTAAGGATAAATTAAAAATTTAGTTAATGAATTGACAAATGTTGACATATTTTGCTAGTAAGTATATACTTAAAGTATTGATTATGTAACCCCGAAGGAGATTTTTTATGAAAAATAAGGCATTTTTAAAATTTATGGTAATAACAGCTGTTTTGTTTGCGTTTTCAGTAGGAAGTTTTGCACTATCGTCAACTAACAAGCCAAATGAAGTAATGGAATATATAGTAGGAAAAATTGATACATTGCCTGAATATGCTGATGTAAACGGTGATAAAGAAGTAAACATTCTTGATGTTATTAAGATGATGAAGAAATCAAACAATGATACAGGTATTGAGATAATTGGTTAGGACGGAAGAAAAATAACTGATGGTGATGTAATAGAAATGCGAAAAGAAACAACATATCAGTTGACTGCGTTGTTGCTTACTGATAACACAAAGGATAATATAACGTGGAGTTCAAGCAACAATGCTGTTGCGTATGTTTATGAAAATGGACAAGTTGATGCAATTTCAAAAGGGGCGGCTGTTATAACTGCAGCTTTAGACAATGTATGCGCTCTTTCTTTTAATGTAGTTGTGTATGAGGTTGAAGAAACCCCAATAACGAAACGATGGAATTTTAATGAAGGTTTTACCGTAGATAATCCATTGACTTTTGACAGTGAACATGATTGGAGTATTGAATGGAGATCTCGAGTACCGTCAGGAGCCGATATAACTTTTATGGGACAGTCTCAAACGGAAAATGACAGTTCAACTACCAAAGGCAATATTTATTTGAAATGGAATGATAGCAATAATTGTTCTTTGGTATTTCAACCGCAGGAGGGAGAGGGAATAACTCTTGACTACACTTTTTACAGTTTTCTTAACGAGAATATGAATGTATGGAAGCTGACATATAGTGCCAAGGACAATCAGTTAATACTTGAAGTATCAACAGATGAAGAAAACGATTCAGAAGTAAATTGGTCACCTGTGGCAATAATAAGTGCTTATGACTTTTCATTAACTGTAACAAACCTGGTTGATATACAGAATTCAGAGGATGAAATCTCAGTTGAATATATTGCGGTTGATTGTATGAGTTATACCCGTATGGAGTAAGAAAAAACACTTGACAATCATTTCCGGCAGAGTTATAATTTATTTGTTAATTTTACCGATAGAGAGGGGATATAACGATTTATGAAAAAGAATGTTTTTGTGATTTTTGCGATAATAATGGTTGTTGTTTTGACGTGTGTAATGTGTGCATGTAGCGGCAACGAGGCAGGAAAAGGAAATGAGGATGAAACAGTGAAAGGAAACGAAACTCCAAAAGTGTTTCTTGAAAACATAACTCTTGATGATGAAAGATATTCTATAGGTGTATTTAACAAGGATGTAACAGAATATATCGTAAAACTGCCAGCAGGCAGACCTGCTGTTCCCCGTGTTGCAGCTACTGCTGAAGATGGAGTTAATGTTAAAATAACTCAAGCCGCAATTCCTGATGAAGCGAAGAGCGGAAAAGCTACTATTTTGATTTCTGATCTCAATAGTAATACTAATACATATACCGTAGAATTTATTCGCGACAAGTCAAACGGTTTTGTTCTCCAATATGATGATAGATATAGTTTTGTACCCGAACATACAATCAAAGAAGGCGATAGGGTTGCTTATGAAACAAGTGATGAAAGTGTTATTTCCGTTGATGAAAACGGACTTATGACAGCGAAGAAGCTGTCTGAGACTTCTGTAACTGTTACAGCAAAGGTTAACGGTGTGGTAATTGACACCCTTACTGTTGACAGGGTAGAAAAAGCTCATATAAATCTTTTTCTTATAACAGGTCAAAGTAACGGACAAGGCTGTTACGATTCTTCCAATTACGGCAAAGACATAGACTATTTAATTGAATACGAGGATCAGCTCAAGGAAGTTGAAAAAATCGGTCAAATGGGCAGAGTATATAGTTATGATGTTCATCCGCACCGTTTGAATACTGAGGTGACCAAAATTAAGGGAACTATGTATGATATGGAAGAGTATGCAAAGCAGGGACATCAGGCGTCCTTGGGCAAGGTCTTTTATGAGCTTTCAGGTGAAAAGGTTGTATTTCTGCAATCCGCATTTTCAGGTTCCCCCATTGAGTCATGGCTTGATCCAAAAAAACATAAAGAAGCAGGAACATACGGTACTCATTTCTTCTATTCAGAAACCAAATCAGCCTACAATAAACTTATGAAGAAGCTTGAAAATAATTATGAAGTCGTTCTTGTGGGTAATTTTTGGTGTCAGGGTGAAACAGCAATGAGCGCAGTATATAGTGAGAGTTTAGGTGATTATATTTTTTCAAGCAATCCTTCATTTAAAAAATCGGATCTTATTACAGATGAAACATATTACAAGTACTTTATGATGCTTCATGAGGATATGAAGGAAGATTTTGGAATTGAATATAACGGAATTATGTTTGTAAGGACCACGGGCGCAGCTAGCAGAACCACAATTGTTCCAATTGTTTCAGCTCATTTTGCTCTTTGTAATAATAATAAAAATATTAATGTTGCTACAAGAACGTTTATGGAAATAGCAAGGCAATATAAATCTACAGATAAAACAAGCGATGGCTACGGTTACATAGGAACAGATGATCTCCATTATAATCAGACAGGTTACAACTATCACGGAAAGGAAGCTGGCACAAATGCATTCTATTCCATTTTCGGATATACAACCAATGTAGCGCAAGGAGTTGAAATAATTGCTACAGACGGCATTCGGAGACTTACATCAACAGATACTGTAACCTTTAAGAAGGGTATGTCCGCTCGTCTCGGCGCACTTCCGCTTCCGCACTATATAGATGAAAAAATAGTATGGACTTCAAGTGATGAAAATGTTGTTACGGTAAACGAGTTTGGTTTTGTGGAGGCAATATCAAGCGGAAATGCCGTTATTACAGCGATTTCTGAAAGTGGACAAAAACAGTCTTTTAACTGCGTTGTTACTAAATAAGGTTTTATTATATACTATATAAATTCAAAAATCAGCAGAGTTGACTTAAGTTATCGATTCTGCTGTTTTTTTATAAACAATAACAGTTTATATAATAACTGTCATAAAAATTAGAATGCCTTCATAAAGTTTACCAAAAGAATTAATCTGAAAGAAGGACGGGAACAATATGACAGATACAGGTATATACAAGGATATATCTACCAGAACGGGCGGCGATATATATATAGGTGTAGTGGGGCCCGTAAGAACAGGTAAGTCTACTTTTATAAGAAAATTTATGGAGACAGCCGTTTTGCCCAACATAAAAGAAGAGTATGAAGAAAAGAGGGCAAGAGACGAAATGCCGCAGAGCGCAGCAGGCAAGACTGTTATGACCACAGAACCGAAGTTTGTACCCGACGAGGCTGTAAGTGTTACTCTGGGAGGAAGTGCAACAATGAAAGTAAAAATGGTTGACTGTGTGGGATATATTGTCCCCGAGGCTTTGGGGCATATTGAAAACGGGAGTCCAAGAATGGTAGTGACACCGTGGAGCGAAAATCCTATGCCATTTGGTGAAGCGGCTGAATTGGGGACACGCAAGGTAATAAATGATCATTCTACCATAGGGGTACTTGTAACCACCGATGGAACAGTGGGAGAGATAGGAAGAAATGCGTATATTGAAGCTGAGGAAAGGGTGGCTGAGGAGCTTCATAAGATAAATAAGCCTTTTGTTATAGTATTAAATTCAGCAACACCAGAATCCCCCGAAAGCGAGAGATTGGCATATGAGCTTGAAGAAAGGTATAAAGCGCCGGTAGCGCTTGTGAATTGCCTTGAATTAGACAGAGCAGATATTGAGAGCATACTTGAAATGGTGCTTTTAGAGTTTCCTGTAAAAGAAATAAATGTTAAGCTTCCCGGTTGGGTATATGCTCTTGATAACGAGCATAAGATAAGAAAGACTTTGACTGACGGTATACTCCAATGTGCAGACAGAGTATATAAAGCAGGGGACATAAAAAATGCATTTGAAGACTTAAAGACAAACGAGTATGTTATGTCGGTAAGTTTGAATAATGTTGATCTGGGTAATGGCAGTGCCGAGGTGTTTGCTGAGCTGCGGGATGGATTGTTTTATAAAACCGTTGGCGAAATGACCGATCTTGAGATTGAAAACGAAGAACAGCTTATTTCACAGATGATAGAGCTGTCAAGGGTAAAGAGAGAATATGAAAAGGTTGAGCAGGCTTTGAAAGACGTTGAGGAAAAAGGCTACGGAATCGTAACGCCGCGTCTTGAAGACTTAAAGCTTGAAGAACCTGAAATAACAAAACAACAGGGTTCTTACGGAGTAAAGCTTAAAGCTTCCGCTCCATCGGTTCATATGATAAAAGCGACCATTCAAACAGAACTTAACCCTATAGTTGGCACAGAACAGCAGTCGGAGGAGCTTATAAAGTTTATGCTCCGTGAGTTTGAGGAAGATCCCACAAAAATATGGGAGTCGAATATGTTCGGTACATCCCTTTATGAGCTTATAAACGAGGGATTAAACAGTAAGCTTGCGCAGATACCCCATGAGGCAAGGCTTAAGTTTGGAGATACTCTTCAGAAGCTTATAAACGAAGGCTCCGGCGGACTGATTTGCATTATTCTGTAGTATATTTATAAAAAATAATGTATATTTGAACGGAGTCAGGCTATGTTTGAGAGATGTTGTATAACAGATCTGCGTAACAAGGAAGTAATAAATATATGCGATGGGCGCAGGCTCGGTTGCGTTATCGACATAGAATTTAATATATGCGACGGCAAAATATTGTCCATTGTTGTACCGAAAGATGAGAAGATAAGTCTTTTCGGTAAGGTTGACGGTTTTAATATACCTTGGTGCAAGATAGATAAAATAGGCGATGATATAATACTTGTTAATATAGGTGAACTGTACGACGGCGATAAGGAGTGCGGCTTTAAAAGAAAGTAGAATATAGTAAAAAAGACGGCATAATATAAAAAATGCCGTCTTTTTTTGCGTAAATACTTGAGTTTTGTTTGTTGTAGTGGTATAATCAAATTGGAGAGATTTTTCGTTTAAAAGGAGTGGATAATATGATCGAAAAATTAAGAAATGAAGCGAGAGAATTGGCTGTTCAGTTTTGCGATGGCGCAAAATTAAAGAAGGGACAGCTTGTAGTTATGGGAAGTTCGTCAAGCGAGGTCAGAGGTTCAAAAATTGGGAGCGATTCAAGTCTTGAGATGGCAGAAGCTGTTTTCGGTGAAATTTATAAAGTTTTGACGGAGATGGGAGTATATCTTGCTGTTCAATGTTGTGAGCATTTGAACAGGGTTTTGATCATAGAGAGAGAGGCTTTGAAAAACGGTGAAGATATAGTCAATGCAGTTCCACAGCTTCATGCGGGCGGAGCTTTTGCAATGACTGCATACAAAACCTTTAAAGACCCTGTTGCCGTTGAGCATATAAAAGCAGACGCGGGAATTGATATAGGCTCTACATTAATCGGTATGCACTTAAAAGAGGTTGTCGTTCCAGTAAGGATAGCTCAGAAAAATATAGGTTCGGCATATGTTGTATGCGCAAGAACAAGGCCGAAATATATTGGTGGTGAGCGCGCAAGATATGACGATAGTTTAATGTAATTATATACAAAAATTTAGTTCCAATTTGACTTTGTGTTTTCGGTCAAAATAACTGTATAAATATTGAATAAAGTGTATATATCCATTGAGGGAGTCAGTTAATCACTGGCTCTTTTTATGATGCAATTTTACCGACAATATGATATAATAGTGTAAAGAAATGTTCAAAAAATTTTTAGTAAAATGTGTGAGATTTTGAATCAAAAGTTGTGTATATAGATGAAAGGGAATAATGGTAAAGGAGTGATTCCATTGGATGATATAAAGATAGTCCAGTTATACTGGGATAGAGATGAACAAGCCATTCCAGTTACATCAGAGAAATACGGAAACTACTGTAATTCAATTGCCAAGAACATACTGGGTAACTGTGAGGACGCAGAGGAATGTGTCAATGATACATACTTGAACGCATGGAACTCCATGCCACCACATAAACCAAGTATTCTGGCTACATTCCTCGGGAAAATCACCAGAAATCTATCTTTTAACAGATACAAGCACAATGCCGCTGATAAACGTGGTGGTGGGGAATTGCCTGCAGTTCTTGATGAATTATCTGATCTTGTATCTGGCAACAATGATGTAGAGCAGGAGTTTAATGCCAAAGAACTTGTAAAAGCCATTGATACATTTCTGGATACACTTTCTCCAGAGAAAAGAAGAATCTTTATCAGCCGATACTGGTACACCGACAGCATTTCAGCAATTGCCAAGAGATATGGAATGAATAATGGTGCTATATCAATGACACTTAATCGTCTACGTCTTAAATTACACAACTACCTTTTAGAAAGGGGATTTGAACTATGACAAATGAGAAATTGTATGAAGTCCTCGGTGATATCAACGAGAACCATATCAAAGAGGCAAGAGAATATCGCAAAGCTAAGAAGCCTGTCTTGGTAAAATGGGGAGCTATGGCTGCCTGTCTTGTTGTAGCATTACTTATTGTACCTGTGTTACAGCACATAAACACTCCTGCACCGACAATTTCTATCATCGTGAATCAAACAGATTATACTGAGCCGTACATAGATTTAGACGGTACATCGTATACAGGTATCAGTGAAACGGAACTGGATATAGTTAAATCCGAATTTTTCAAAGCTTTGAAAATTGAGTATGATGAGTTTACAAATCGGTTAAACGATCATTTTAATCTCATTCAATTTGGAGCTTTGTTCATACCGCCAAAAGTAGATGGCTCAACACAGAGAACACTGCATGATTATTGTTTTACCTACTCAACTGAATCCGATGGGCAAGTCAATATTGCAATGTGTGCCTTTGACAAGCCTTTGCGGGATGTCATTATTGACGAAGCAGGTTTTGTCAATTCTCAAATTAATGATACTACATTAAAAATATACGGAACACGGGACTATTTTATTGCCGAGTTTAATCATCAAAATATCAACTACTATATTACCGCATGCGGGATCAACATTGAAGAATTACAGACATTGCTTTGTGATATAGTTTTTGCGGACTAATGATAAGGCTCCCTCCAACAATGGAGAGAGCCTTACTTATCCATCCGGAGAATAATCATACACTGTATTTCCGTATCTAATCAGCGTGAACACAAAAGGTAATTGGGAGATAATATATAAGCAGTATTGTTTTTATTGTTTGCTGTGAATGCTCTGATAGTGTTTTTTACCGAAAAGCATCGGAGCTTTTCTTTTTTATATTTTCTACTTGAAAAAAGGTAATATATGTATTATAATATATAAGATTAAGTATACTTTGTTATAATGGGTGAAAAAATGGCAGATATAAACATAGTGCTGATAGAGCCGGAGATACCGCAGAACACGGGGAATATAGCAAGAACGTGTGCGGCGACAGGGGCTGCATTG